>CBJMQH010000345.1:0-5996 GCA_966431825.1 uncultured Trinickia sp. | reverse complement strand
TGCAGCGGGCAATCGCTTGCGGCGAGCGGGTCGACGATGCGAAGACGACCGGCTCCGATTCGCGCACCTGTTCCGCATTGGGCGGGGCGGCGCTGCAACCCGCCAAGATCTGCAAGGTACAGGCGAGTGCGGCGCACGCGCCGATGGTGGACAGGCGCGAACCGGAAAGTGGGCGGATATGCCCAGTGGGCGACGAATTCATGCGAAGAAAACCGGTGATTGTCTGACGTAAGGTTGCGAGCTTGCGGCTAGCTGACGCGACACGCAAGCAGCAACATTATCAGATCGCGCAGCCCACCGTTATGGTGTTCGTCGGTCGCCTCGCATTGGGCGGCAGTGCAGAGATGGCGAATGCCGGGGTAGGGCAGAAGCAGGCGTGCGCCGCCTGCGCGCATCGATCACTCCACGTTGAAGTGAACACGCACGTCCTGATGACTCTCGACCGGGTGCCCTGCTGCGGTGGCCGGTACGAAACGCCATTCATGCAGCGTCGCCATCAGGATCTGGTTCAGCCGCGGATTCGGCGTCGGCTTGACGAGCGCGACATCGAAGGTGCCGTCGGCGTGAATCGTGAAATGCGCGATCGCAACGAATCGATAACCGACTTCTCTTAGATCGTCGGGCAAGTCCGGTGTCGGCTGCGACACGATGCGAGCCGGGCCGCTTGCAGACGATGGCGATCCCGCCGTGGTCGATTGCGGCGCGCTGGAAGGAAGGGCGGCGCTTGCGCCGGTATGCGCGTCCGACGCATCGGCCGAAGTCGGCGGCGTACGGACGGCCGGCGCGGGTTCGGTTTGCTGTGGCGTCTCACGCGCGCGCGACATTGCGAGCGCAGGCGGTTCTCGGGTGGGCTGCGGCGTCCGGGCGGTCTCGCGCGGGGGCGGCAGCACGAGGGCCGCTCGCGCGGCGGGATGCTGCGTCGGGTGGGGTCTCGCTTCTTGCGGTTTGCCGCTCGCGCGAGTGTCCGCGGCATCTTGCCTGGGCTGGGGCGTAGGCACGTCCGCCAGCTGTACGTCGAGCGATTCGGTGGGACGAGAAGCCGGCTCGCTTCCGCAGAACAGCCATTGGGCGTGCGAAAGAAAGAACGTCCACGCAGCCGCAGCGAGCAACGTCGCGCCGACGAGTCGGGATGCGTCGGCGCGGTGGTTCGCACGGGGAGAATCAGGGTGCCGATTCACGATGGACAGCGACAAGGAAGTGCTGGGCGCCGGCCTTTCTCGCTGCGAGCATGGCTTGAACGACGATGCCGTGCGTGGCGTCGTCGTCGGCCGCCACGATCAGGTTGCCCTCCGGTCCGAGCAGGCGTTTCACGCGCGCGTCGATTTCCGCCAGCGCGACGGGTTGCTGGTTGACATAGATGTGATCGGCGCGATCGATGGACAGCGTCACGGGCTTATCGGCCTGCATCGGCTGCGCGCGGCCTCGCGGCAGATCGATGCGCATGGCGTCGAGGCGTTGCATGGCAAGCGACGCCAGCATGAACGTCGCGAGCAGAAAGAACATGACGTCGATCATCGGAATGATCTCGATGCGACCGCGCTTCGAGACGCGGGAGCGGCGCAGCTTCATGATCTTGCGTCCTGCGCGTGCGTTTCGCGAGCGAGGCGGATCTCGCCAAGCCGCTCGTTCGCGAAGAGTTCGATGTCATCCATCAACCGGTCGACACGCCGTGAGAAGTAGTTAAAAGCGAACAGGGCGACGAGCGCGACGATCAGGCCCACGGCCGTGGCCACGAGCGCCTGGGCGACGCCGCCCGATACGCCGGCGGCACTGACCAGGCCTTCGCCGCCGATGAGGCGAAACGAACGCATCATGCCGACGATCGTGCCAAGCAGGCCGAGCAACGGGGCAGCCGTCACGATCGTTTCGAGCAGCCAGAGGCCTCGACTTATGTCGCGCTCGATCTTCGCCGCTGTCGCTTCGAGTTGCGCTTCCGTCCGCCAGAGCGGGGCATCGGCGTGGGCCTCGAACTGCCGCGCGATACGACTCAATGCGTGTCGTTCCGGCAGCGCACCGGTGCGAGAGGCAGGTGAATGCCTTCCGTCGCGGTGTCCTCCATGCTCGCTCATGAACGAGCGGTCTTCGGCAATGCGGGCATAGCGCCAGAAGAAATAGGCCCGGTCGATCATGATGGCCAGTGCCGTGATGGCGAGTGCGCTGAGCGGATAAATGACCCAGCCACCTGTCTGCAGCGCTGCTGCAAAGGCCGTCCAGTCGTTCATGGGTGCTGCTCCGAAAAGGCGTCAATCATCAGAAGTGTTTGGTGATGCCGGCATAGATGGCGCGTTGCGGGCCATATTGCGGCGCTTGCACGCCGATGCCTGAGCCGTCACGCAGCGCATAGACGCGATTGAATCCGTTGACCAGCACGACGCGGCCGTCGACCTTGCCGAAGAAAGGCGGGTTGAAATGCTGGGTTACGCCGAGATTGAGCTGCCAGTACCAGGGCTGTTTGTCGGTATTGGAGAAGCCGCTGCGCAGGCCGCTGCCGACGAGACCGTCAAGCGTGAGCGTCGTTTGCCCGAGCGAATAGGCGCCGCCGAAGGAAGCGGTGACGCGCTGATCGTGATCGAGGTAGATCCAATTGTTCGCGGCATAAGTCAGCTCGTCGGAACCAAAGTTGAATTGCGCCGACTCGATGTTCTTTCCTTGTGCACGGCTCCATGCGATGTTCGCGTACGCCGAGACGTTTGCGTGCTTGTAGTTGGCCGTGAGCTCGAGCCCGTAACCGCGACCGCGCTCGTAATTGAATGCCGTATAGATGAGCGCGGTGCCGAACTGCCCTTCGTCGATGAGGTCGCGCGCGATCTTGTAATACGCATCGAGTCCGAGCGTGAGTTCCGGCGTTACGCGCTGCGAGATGCCGACATCGAAATAGTGACTGCGCTCGGGTTTCACCGGCGAATTTTGCGAAGTCGCAGCCTGATTCGTCGTCCCGTTGAACAGACCGATCGTCGAATCCGAAACGAGTTCGAGAGGCGGCGGCGTGAAATAGCGCGCGTAGCCGGCGTGGAGCGTCGTTGACGTCGTCGGCTCATAGACGAGCCCCACGCGCGGGCTCAGCTGCCCCGCTTGCACGAATTCGTTCAGGCGGTCGTAGCGCGCGCCGTAGTTCAGGGTCAACTTGCTCGTGAGCTTCCATTCGTCCTGCAGATAAACGCCGTAGAGGTAGCCCGTCTTGCTGTTCGCGTCGTTGATCGTGAACGGCTGATCCGAAAGCTGGTTGCCG
This sequence comes from uncultured Trinickia sp., assembly GCA_966431825.1. Taxonomy (GTDB): domain Bacteria; phylum Pseudomonadota; class Gammaproteobacteria; order Burkholderiales; family Burkholderiaceae; genus Trinickia. The sequence continues at coordinate 2,767 of CBJMQH010000345.1, read as the reverse complement.
GTTGCATCCACGGGAAACACGGCGACGCTGTTGTTGAACGCGGCATGTTCCTGCTCGAACATTACGCCCGCCCGCACCGTGTGGCTCGCACCGAGCCGGTACGTCGTATCGGCTTGGAGCCCGTTGGCTCGGTTGCTGTGGAAGTTGGTCGATGCTACGCCGTTGAAAATCAGATCGCCGACAGGATCAGGATTGAACTGCGTACGGGTATAGCGCGTGTAGAGCGCGATCTGATAGTCGAGCGCGCCGCCGTTCGTTCCTTGCAGGGCGACCACACCGAAGTTGTTGAGCTCCGATTGCGATTCGTTGAGATTCGCCGAATCGAACGCCGACACGCCATTTAGCGTGTACGTGGGGGCGAGTCCCGGTGTATTCGGGATTTCGAAACGATTTGCGGTGGCACCGAACAACACGCTCACCCGGGTGAGCGGCGTGACCATGTACGACAAGTAACCGAATTGGTTGCCCTGGCGGGTATGGTCGTGCAACGGATTGGCCGAGGCGGTGGGCGCCTCGACGCCGAGATTGTTTTCGCCGAGTGCACCCGTGAGGTAGTAGCTGAAGGGGCCGCTCGAGCCGAAGACCTCGCCGCTCGTGCGGATCGTTTGATGGCTGCCTCCATATACGTCGATCGTACCGCCGTTGCCCGCGTCGCTGTCTTTCGTACGGATATCGACGATGCCTGCCGTCCGGTCGCCGTACTGCGCCGGCAATGCCCCCGTTACGAGGTTGACCTGATCGATGATCCGGGAATCGAACGATTGCCCGAAACCACTGATCGGCTCGGGAATCATGATGCCGTTGATGCGGTACTGCAGATTCGCGTGCTCGCCGCGCACGTGCAACTGGCCGTAGGAGTCGTACGCTACGCCGGGCGCTTGCAGCAGTACCTGGTTAAGCGGCGTGTTCTCGCCTTGAGGCATGTTGGCGATGTCCGACTGCGTGATCCGGTAAACGCTGCTCCCCACTTCGGGCAGCAATCCGTTGCGTGAACGGTCGAGCCGCTGCGCGTTGACGGTGACATCGATGCTCGGCGGGTCGCCAGGACGGCCCGCAAGATCGGCCCTGGCCGATTGATCGTTCGCGCCGCTGGCCCCTTGCGATGCGACGGCTTGCGCATGGGCGGCAGATGTATGCAGACACAAGGCGTGCGTCACGAGTACCGCACAGGCTTGGGCTATCCGTGAGCGTTTCATTGTTCCTCTTATCGATGTGCGCTGGGTGCAAAGCGCCATTGCGGGCAGCCGCTCCTGGCGTGTCCGCACGGGGACTCTGGCTGCGAATGCGAGACGATATAACATATCGTTTGAGCGTGAGATGATATACCGTATCACTGTGGCGAGCAATGCTCGTTGGCTTGGGGGCGGCGCTCGCTATCGCCGTGTATGGCGAAGCGCCTCCTGTGGGTCGTCTACACGCGTAAATCCACCGGCGACGGGCTCCGTCAGGCGTGCAACTCGATCGATGCGTCGAGCCCTATCGGCGTTTCGCCGGTATCGGTTTGGCCACGCTTGCGGTCGTGAAGTTGAGGCGAGATGGCGTGAGGTCGAACGTCTCGACCACGCAGGACGGGAGTCGGTGAGGGGCGCCGATCGAGAAGGCTCTGACCTACGAACCGCTCGGCTGAGCTTGGAGCCGGCGGTGGTGGTTTGATTGCGGGCGATCTTCGGTTGTCGTGCCTGATCGGCGCACTGGCGGATCACCTCACGCTGGTCGACCTCGCGGTTGATCCACCGGCACCGTGGAGTGAACAGCGGGCACGGGTGTGGCTTTAAGGTGATTGACGCAGCTTAGCTCAACAAGCTGTTGAGATCCTTGAGCATCAGGAACAGATGATACGGATCGGTCGGGCTGGGCTCGAACTCCCAGGACTCGTACCAGCGCCGCGCCGTATCATCCTTGGCATGTACGAGCAGGCAGCGAATGCCTGCGATGTCAGCAGCTTGTGCTGTACGCAGCAGGGCGTCCTTGAGCAATGCCTGGCCGAGGCCCTTGCGCTGATGCTCTCTGTCCACAGCGAGCCGCGCCAGGATCATGACCGGCACAGGGTGACGCGCCAGCCCCTTCATCACTCTGGAAGGCGCGGATTCCGGATCGACGCTGCCGACGGCGAGGCTGTAGAAGCCGACCACCACGTTGTCCTGGCAGCAGACGTAAGTTTGGGCGCTGTTGGCCTTCTGGTTGACGAGGGCATAGCGTTGCAGAAACTGGTTCAGCGAGGCTTGACTGCAGTCGAAAGCATCGACCCGATCCGTTGCCGCCAGCTTGCGAACAGGTGCGTAGGGCGACGCCATGGCGTCGCCGATCAACCCAACACCCCGGGCTCACGCAGCAGCGTTTTCAGGCGCGGCTTCCTTTGCACGGGGCGATCCAGTGCCTCCTGGAACGCATTCCACTGCGCCTCGTCCAGCACGAACTGGCGCCGATCCGCCAGCGTCTGCGCGGCCGCCGTTACACCCGCATCGAGTAGGAACTCGCTGACGTTCTTGTGGCAGGCGCGCGCGGCTTCCTGCAGTAATTGCTTGACCGAGGTACTGGCACGAACGTCGATACGTTCGGTTTTGGAAGCATTCACGATCCCCATGCTGCTCCTCCGGAGTTTTGAGGCTCCATTGTAGTTGTCCGGACGCTGTCACGACAAGTCGTTGGGTGTGTTCGCTGTCGGGTTGCCCCAACGCTGAAATCGCGTCGTCGTTGCAATCCGTCCGAGCGGACAAGAAAAAACCCCAACCGGCAACGGTTGGGGTTCGGATCTTGGTGGAGCCGG
>CBJMQH010000344.1:0-6009 GCA_966431825.1 uncultured Trinickia sp. | reverse complement strand
CGCGTGCTCGAAGCCGTCATCGCCGAAGGCGCGACGACGATCAATATCGCCGACACGGTCGGTTACGGCGTGCCCGAGCTCTACGGCAACCTCGTCAAGACGTTGCGCGAGCGCATTCCGAACTCGGACAAGGCGATCTTCTCCGTGCATTGCCATAACGATCTCGGCATGGCCGTGGCGAACTCGCTCGCCGGCGTGAAGATCGGCGGGGCGCGTCAGGTCGAGTGCACGATCAACGGGCTCGGCGAACGCGCCGGCAATACCTCGCTCGAAGAAATCGTGATGGCGGTGAAGACCCGTAAGGACTACTTCGGCCTCGAGATCGGTCTGGATACGACGCAGATCGTCCCCGCGTCGAAGCTCGTTTCGCAGATTACGGGTTTCGTGGTGCAGCCGAACAAGGCTGTCGTCGGCGCGAACGCGTTCGCACACGCGTCGGGCATCCACCAGGACGGCGTGCTGAAGGCGCGCGACACCTACGAAATCATGCGTGCCGAAGATGTGGGTTGGACGGCCAACAAGATCGTGCTCGGCAAGTTGTCCGGCCGCAACGCGTTCAAGCAGCGCCTGCAGGAACTCGGTATCGAGCTCGAGAGCGAAGGCGATCTGAACGCTGCGTTCGCGCGCTTCAAGGAACTTGCGGACCGCAAAGCCGACATCTTCGACGAAGACATCATCGCGATCGTGTCCGAGGAATCGGCTGCGGCGCAGGAGCGCGAGCACTTCAAGTTCGTCTCGCTGTCCCAGCATTCGGAGACGGGCGAGCGCCCGAACGCCAACATCGTGTTCGCGAAAGACGGCGCCGAGGTGAGGGGCGAGGCGCGCGGTAACGGCCCCGTCGACGCGACGTTCAACGCGATCGAGAGCGAAGTCGGCAGCGGTGCGGAGCTGCTGCTCTATTCGGTCAACGCGATCACGACGGGTACGCAGGCGCAGGGCGAGGTGACGGTGCGGCTCTCGAAGAGCGGCCGGATCGTCAACGGCGTCGGCACCGATCTCGACATCGTGGCGGCGTCGGCGAAAGCCTACATCGCGGCGCTCAACAAGCTGTACGCGGGCGAGAAGGTGAATCCGCAGCGCTCATAAGGGCGAAAGGGCAGCGGCGCGTCGCCTTGGCGCTCGACCGCCGCCCGATCCAGGCGGAACCGGGCCCAGCGTCAGAATCCGAAACGACGCTCGGGCTCGTGCAGCGGGTCCGGCGTCTTTTGCGTGAGGCGCACTACGCCCTGGTCGTCGAAGTAGAAGCTGTACATCATGTACCAGACGTTGTCTTCCAAATACCGGTAGGTCCAGACCTCGCGCTTCATCAGCGGGAAGTAGGACGTTTCCACCGGACGGCCGAAATTCACGAGCACATCCTGCTTCGTCCACTGGCCGATCTGCGCGCGATAGAACTCGCTCGGCTGCAGTACCTGGCGCACGTTGCGCACCTTGCCCGCAGCGTCGACGTCGGCGGCCGTCGTGAATTCGCCCATCGGCTGAGTCGGCCACATCAAGCGCTTGCCGCCGTCGGGCAGGTCGTAGACCTCGCGCGGCGGACCGAAGCGTGCGACGAGCGCGGACTGATCCTCGCCGGGTGTAAAGCGTTGCCACGGCTGCGCACAGCCCGTGAGGAGCCAGGCGGCGCAGGCGAGCAGCGGCGCGATACGTTTGATCATGTTTCCTCCGAAAGACGGTACCCAATGCGGCCACGAGCGGCGTTTTATCATGCGCGTACCGGGTTTGGACAGCACTCGGAATCAAAAACTGCTGCGCCGCGTGCGCACTCGAAGTCCCGACGGTCGCAGGACGTTTGCCCGTTTCATTGTGCACGCCCTATGATCCGCGCTTCGAACGATTTGCGGAGTGGCGCCATGAGGTGCATCAGGTTGAGCATAGCGGCTGCGCTGGTTCTCGTGGCCGGGGCCGCGATGTCCGTGCGGGCTGCCGCGGCCGAGCCGATCCGGCTCGCGCTGATCGAGGGGGTGTCGGGACCGTTTGCCGACGCCGGCGCGGCCGTAGAGCGCAACATTCGATTCGGCGTCGAGCGCGTCAATGCGCGCGGCGGCGTTCGCCTTCCCGATGGCGCCCATCCGCTCGAGCTCGTCGTGCTGGACAGCCAGGGCAGCGTCGAGCAGGCGCTCACTCAGCAGCGCGCGGCGGCCGATCGCCATATTCCATTTCTCCTTCAGGGCAACAGCTCCTCCGTGGCGGCGGCACTCGTCGCTGCAGTGAGCAAGCAGAACGCGCGCGAACCCGGCAACCGCGAACTGTTTCTCAACTATTCAGCCGATGATCCTGCCCTGACCGGCGCCGACTGCAGCTTCTGGCATTTCCGCTTCGACGCGCATGCCGGCATGCGCATGGACGCGCTCGTGGACGTCATCGCGGCCGATCGTTCGGTCAAGAAGGTCTACCTGCTCAACCAGGACTACAGCTTCGGGCATGACGTGAGCGCGCTTGCGCGCGCAGCACTGACGGCGAAGCGGCCCGACGTCGGCGTGGTCGGAGACGAATTCCATCCGATCGGACGCGTGAAAGACTTTGCGCCCTACGTGGCCAAGATCCGCGCCGCGGGCGCCGACGCGGTCATCACGGGCAATTGGGGCAACGATCTCGCACTGCTCGTGAAGGCTGCGCGCGAGGCGGGCTACGAGGGCAAGTTCTACACGTTCTACGGCAACAGCCTCGATGCCCCGGCGGCGATCGGCGAGGCCGGCGTGAAGCGCGTGGTGGCGGTGGCGGACTGGCACCCGAACGCAGGGGGCGCCGCATCGGACGCTTATTACGCCGCGTTCCGCGCCCGTTTTCCGGCCCCGCGCGACGACTATCCGGTGTTGCGGATGGACATGATGGTCGAGATGCTGGCCGATGCGCTCGCGCGTGCCGGTTCGACCGATGCGGTGGCCGTTGCGCGCGCGCTGGAAGGGATGCGCTATGACAACGGCTTCCATCCCGTCGTGATGCGCGCGGCCGATCATCAGCTTGTTCAGCCCCTTTATGTGCTCGAAATGGACCGCGCAGGCGCGCCGGGTGTCCGCTTCGACAACGAGGGCTCCGGCTACGGCTTTCGGACGGTGCGCACGGTATCGGGCGAGGAGGCGGGCGCCACGCGCGGCGCGGCCGGGGCCTGTCGGATGAAGCGCCCCTGAAGGTGTACTGGTGGCCGTGCGGGCGGCCTGTGCTACAATGCGCGCTTCGTCGTAACCCACGGCACGGCCTTTCTTCCGTGACCGCTCGTTTGTTTTAAGGAAAATCAAATGTCCGTAGCAGATATCAACAAGTCGGAAGTCGTCGCGAAATTCGCGCGTGGCACGAATGACACGGGTTCGCCCGAAGTGCAGGTCGCACTGCTGACCTCGCGCATCAACGAACTGACGGCGCACTTCAAGTCGCATTCGAAGGATCACCACAGCCGCCGCGGTCTGCTGCGCATGGTGAGCCGCCGCCGCAAGCTGCTCGACTACCTGAAGGGCAAGGATGCCGACCGTTACCGTTCGCTGATCGAGCAACTGGGTCTGCGCAAGTAATTGGTGGTCGCCGTTTGATGCAAGATGCCTGTGTCAGTCCGCTGATACAGGCATTTGTTTTTTGCGGCGTACCCACTGCAGCTTGACCAATCGGCACATGCAATGCGTGCCGAAACAGCGACCGGCGCACAGCAGCACGCGTCCGGCTCGTGAAACGCCCGGTTCGGGCGGGCAGAGCTTTGTGTCATTCCATCGCGGCGTATGCGGTACGAACGTTCGCGCAGCGCTGGAATGGCATAACACTCCTCTTCCCGCCGACGCACCGGCCGCCCATGCCGCGCCCCCGATGGCCGCGGCCGTGGATCAAACGAAAGAAGCGTAAAAAGAGAAGGAGTGATCTATGTCGATGTTCAATAAGGTCGTCAAAGAATTCAAATGGGGGCAGCACACGGTGCGCCTCGAGACGGGCGAAATCGCACGTCAAGCCACGGGTGCTGTGCTCGTCGACGTCGAAGACACGGTCGTGCTCGCCACGGTCGTTGGTGCGAAGGCTGCGAAGCCGGGTCAGGACTTTTTCCCGCTGACCGTCGACTACCTCGAAAAGACTTATTCCGCCGGCAAGATCCCGGGTGGCTTCTTCCGTCGTGAAGGTCGTCCGTCGGAGCACGAGACGTTGACCTCGCGCCTCATCGACCGTCCGCTGCGCCCGCTGTTTCCCGAAGGCTTCTACAACGAAGTTCAGGTCGTCATCCACGTGATGTCGGTGAATCCGGAAGTTCCGGCCGACATCCCGGCGCTGATCGGTGCATCGGCTGCGCTCGCCGTGTCGGGCATTCCGTTCAACGGCCCCGTCGGTGCAGCACGCGTTGCCTATATCGACAATGCCTATGTGCTGAATCCGACGCGCGAGCAAATGAAAGCGTCGAGCCTCGATCTCGTCGTTGCCGGTACCGAGCGTGCCGTGCTGATGGTCGAGTCGGAAGCCGATCAACTGCCCGAAGACGTGATGCTCGGCGCCGTGGTGTTCGGCCACGAGCAGATGCAGACGGCCATCGACGCGATTCATGAGCTCGTGCGCGAAGGCGGCAAGCCCGAATGGGATTGGCAGCCCGAAGCGAAGAACGAGTCGCTCGTCGCACGCGTGACCGAACTCGCCCACGGCGAACTCGTTGCCGCGTACCAGATGCGCAACAAGCAGGCGCGCTCGGCAAAGCTGAAGGAAGTCTACGCAGCGACGAACGCGAAGCTCGACGAGCAAGCCGTGGCGGCAGGCAGCGCGCCTGCCGACAAGACGGCCGTCGGCAACATCTTGTTCGACCTCGAAGCGAAGATCGTCCGCGGTCAGATCCTGAACGGCGAACCGCGTATCGACGGGCGCGATACGCGCACCGTGCGTCCGATCGAGATCCGTACGGGCGTGCTGCCGCGTACGCACGGCTCGGCACTGTTCACGCGCGGCGAGACGCAGGCACTCGTCGTGGCCACGCTCGGCACGAAGGGTGACGAACAGATCATCGACGCGCTCGAAGGCGAATACCGCGAGCGCTTCATGCTCCACTACAACATGCCGCCGTTTGCGACGGGCGAGACGGGCCGCGTCGGTTCGCCGAAGCGCCGTGAAATCGGCCACGGCCGCCTGGCCAAGCGCGCGCTGGCAGCGTGCCTGCCGAGCGCGGACGAATTCGGTTACTCGATCCGCGTCGTGTCGGAAATCACCGAGTCGAACGGTTCGTCGTCGATGGCGTCGGTCTGCGGCGGCTGCCTCGCGCTGATGGATGCGGGCGTGCCGATGAAGGCACACGTTGCCGGTATCGCCATGGGCCTGATTCTCGAAGGCAACAAGTTCGCGGTCCTGACCGATATTCTCGGCGACGAAGATCACCTCGGCGACATGGACTTCAAGGTGGCGGGTACGGCTGAAGGCGTGACCGCGCTGCAGATGGACATCAAGATCCAGGGCATCACGAAGGAAATCATGCAGGTCGCGCTCGCGCAGGCGAAGGAAGGCCGCATGCACATCCTCGGCAAGATGACGCAGGCTGTTGCCGGTGCGAACACCGAGCTGTCGGCATTCGCGCCGCGCATGATCACGGTCAAGATCAACCCCGAGAAGATCCGCGACGTGATCGGCAAGGGCGGTTCGGTGATCCGTGCGCTGACCGAAGAAACGGGCACGACGATCGATATCTCGGACGACGGCGTCGTCACGATCGCGAGCACGAGCAGCGAAGGGATGGCGGAGGCGAAGCGCCGCATCGAGCAGATCACGGCCGAAGTCGAAGTGGGCCAGATCTACGAAGGCACGGTACTCAAGTTGCTCGAGTTCGGCGCAATCGTGAACCTGCTGCCGGGCAAGGATGGCCTGCTGCACATTTCCGAGATCGCGAACGAGCGCATCAAGGACATCAAGGACTACGTCAGCGAAGGCCAGCAGCTGCGCGTCAAGGTGATCTCGACCGATGAAAAGGGTCGCGTCCGCCTGTCGTTGAAGGCGCTGTTGAACGAAGGCGCTGCGGGCGCCCCGGGTGCATCGCAACCCGAGTAACAGCCTGAATCGGCG
>CBJMQH010000343.1:0-6025 GCA_966431825.1 uncultured Trinickia sp. | reverse complement strand
CACGATGCTCGGCATGGGGCGCCAGCTCGCGGCCTATCGCACGCCGCTCATCGGCATCAACCAGGGCCGGCTCGGCTTCATCACCGATATTCCGGTCGCCGAAATGCATCTGCGCGTCCCGCAAATGCTCGCCGGCAGCTTCGAGCGCGAAGAACGCGCGCTGCTCGAAGCCCGCATCATGCGCGCGGGCGAGCCGATCTATCACGCCATCGCCTTCAACGACGTGGTCGTCAACCGCAGCGGCTTCTCGGGCATGGCCGAGCTGCGCGTCTCGGTCGACGGCCGCTTCATGTACAACCAGCGCTCGGACGGCCTGATCGTGGCCACCCCGACCGGCTCGACCGCGTACGCGCTGTCGTCGCAAGGCCCGATCCTGCACCCGCAGCTGCAAGGCATCGTGCTCGTGCCGATCGCCCCGCATGCGCTGTCGAACCGCCCGATCGTGCTGCCGGACACCTGCAACGTCAGCATCCAGATCATCGGGGGGCGCGACGTGAACGTGAACTTCGACATGCAGTCGTTCACGGCGCTCGAACTGAACGATACGATCGAAGTGCGCCGCTCGCGCCATACCGTGCCGTTTCTGCATCCGATCGGCTACAGCTACTACGCGACGCTGCGGCAAAAACTGCACTGGAACGAGCATCCGTCCGGCGAAGAAAATCCGACGCCCTGAGCCGTTTCACCGATAAGCCGTCAAATCCGACTCTCATGCTCCGCCACCTCTCGATACGCGACTTCGTCATCGTCGCCGCGCTCGACCTCGAATTCGACCGCGGCTTCACCGTTTTCTCCGGCGAGACCGGCGCCGGCAAGTCGATCCTCATCGACGCGCTGGCCCTCGCGCTCGGTGCGCGTGCCGATGCCGACGTCGTGCGCACCGGCACGAGCCGCGCCGACATCACCGCCGAATTCTCGCCGGGCGAGGCGGCCTTGCGCTGGCTCGACGAACAGGCGCTGGCCGAAGCCGAGCACGACGGCGCCGCGGGGGCACGCGTATTGTTGCGCCGCGTCGTCGATGCGAACGGCCGCTCGCGCGCCTTCATCAACGGGACGCCGGCCACGCTCGCGCAGCTGCGCGAGCTCGGCGAAATGCTCGTCGACATTCATGGGCAGCATGCGCACCAGCTCTTGATGCGCCCCGACGCACAGCGCACGCTGTTCGATACGCATGCGGGGCTCGTCGCGCAGGCGGCGTCGGTCGCCCGTTTGCACCGCGCCTGGCGCGACGCCGATCATGCGCTCGAACTGGCCCGCACGCGCGAGCGCGAGCTGCAGCTCGAACGCGAGCGGCTCGCCTGGCAGCTGACCGAACTCGACAAGCTCGCGCCGCAGCCTGGCGAATGGGAGGAGATCGGCGCCGAACACCGGCGGCTCGCCCATTCGGCGAGTCTCATCGAAGGCGTGCGCGGCGCGCTCGATGCGCTGACCGAATCCGACGAAGCGATCGTCGGGCAGCTCGGCGCGATCGTCTCGAAGCTGCGCGATCTGGCCGAGATCGACCCGGGGCTCAACGATACGCTCGCCTCGCTCGAACCGGCCGAAATCCAGTTGCGCGAGGCGTCGTACTCGCTCTCGCACTACGCCCAGCGGCTCGATCTCGATCCCGAGCGGCTGGCCGAAGTCGAGCGGCGCCTCGACGCACTGCACTCGGTCGCGCGCAAGTTCCGTCTGCAACCGGAGTCGCTGCCCGCCGAACATGAGGCACGCCGCGCGCAGCTCGCGGCACTCGATGCGGCTGCCGATCTGGACACGCTGACGGCCGCCGTGGAAGCCGCTCAGGCCGCTTATCAACGCGAAGCGAAGCTGCTGACGAAGGCACGGGCGAAAGCGGCGAAGGCGCTCGGTACGGCCGTGACGGCCGGCATGCAGGAATTGTCGATGGTTGGCGGCAGCTTCGAGGTGGCCCTCGTGCCGCTCGCCGAGGGCGGCCCGCACGGCCTAGAGCAGATCGAATTTCGCGTGGCCGGGCACGCCGGCGTACCGCTGCGTCCGCTCGCCAAGGTCGCCTCGGGCGGCGAGCTCGCGCGGATCAGCCTTGCGCTTGCCGTCATCGCCAGTACGGCGAGCCCGACGCCGACCCTGATCTTCGACGAGGTCGATACCGGCATCGGCGGCGGCGTAGCCGAAGTCGTCGGCCGGCTGCTCCACCAGCTCGGGCGCGACCGCCAGGTGCTGTGCGTCACGCATCTGCCGCAGGTTGCCGCGCGCGGCGACCACCACTTTCAGGTCGCCAAGGCGTCAGACACGGACGGCGGCACGCTCTCCACGGTCACGCCGCTCGATCGGGCAAGCCGTATCGAGGAAGTCGCGCGCATGCTCGGCGGCCTCGAAATCACCGCGACGACGCGCCGGCACGCGAAGGAAATGCTGGCGGCCTGAGCGCGCGGAAAGGCAAAGCGCCGTCACGCGCCGAACACGCGTGTCCAGAGCCGCAGAACGGCTTCCCTTTGCCCGGCAATACCCGCGTGCGGCACACGTGCCGTTTCCATACCGTCGAGTCGAAGCCGGTGCTGAAGCTTGCGGTAAGTCCGATAGGCCGCCCCAACCGTCTCGGCTTCATCGGCGCTCATGAGCCCGAAACGCGCCGCCTCGCGCAACAGCGCGATGTTGCCCGTGTTGCGGATCAGTTCCGGGTGCGCCGCCGCATGCAGCAGCACCCAGTACTGGACCAGGAATTCGATGTCGACCATGCCGCCGCGGTCGTGCTTGAGGTCGAACAACTCGCTGCGATTCGGATGGCCGGTCTCGACGCGCTCGCGCATGGCGACGATCTCGGCCGCAAGTGGCGCCGGCTCGCGCGGCATCGTCAGCACACGCTCGCGAATCGCCTCGAAGGCCGCGCCGATCTCGGCATCGCCGGCGCAATAGCGTGCCCGCGTCAGCGCCTGATGCTCCCAGACCCAGGCCGTATTCGCGGCATCGCCTTCGCGCAGTTGATAGCGGCGAAACGCGTCGAGATCGGTGATCAGCAAACCCGACTCGCCGTTCGGCCGCAGCCGCAGATCGACATCGAACAACGTACCGGCGCCTGTCGACGTCGTCAGCCACGTGATCAAGCGGCGCGTGAAGGAGGCGTAAACATCGGCTGCCGCGTCGTCAGGGTCGTCGAAGAGAAAGATCAGGTCGAGATCCGACGCATAGCCGAGCTCCTTGCCGCCAAGCTTGCCGTAGGCGATGACCGCGAAGCGCGGCACCTCGCGGTGACGCTTGGCGAGCGTCTTCCAGACGGCCTCGATCGTCACGTCGAGCACCGAATCGGCGAGTTCCGAAAGCCGGTCGCTCACCTGCTCCACGGTCAGCCTGCCCGCCAGATCGATGAGCAGAATACGAAAGACTTCGGCCTGGTGCGCGTGTCGCAGCAGGTCCATCTGCTGCTCGACCCCATCGGCCGCGGCAAGCCGTGCGCGCAGCGCCGTCTTGAACTCGGGCCAGTCGAACGGGCTGCCGATCACCTCGTCGTCGAGCAATTCGTCGAGCAGCTGCGGGTGGCGCGTGAGGTACCCGGCCGCCCAGCGCGAGGCCGACAGCACCGACAACACGCGTTCGAGCGCAGCCGGATACTCGTTGAGCAGCGCGAGATAAGCGCCGCGGCGGCTCACCGTTTCGAGCAGATCGAACAGGCGAACGAGCGTCGGGCCGCGTTTGTCGGCCGGTTCGAGGGCAGCGGCCGCGTCGAGCCCGCGGCGCGCAATCGTATCGAAGCGCTCGCGGCTGCGCTCAGGCAGCCCTGCATAGCGCGTCGAGCCGCGCAGCGCGCGAAGCCGGGCGTGGATCGCTTCGGCGTCGGCGAAACCGAGCGCCGTCAGCCTCTCGACGAGCGACGGTTGCGCAGACTCGTCGTCGAGCGCGCTGCCCCAGACCGATGCGGCCGTCGCCTCTCCGGCCGCGGAGCCATCGCCAGGCAGCGGCGCCTTGTCGGCAAAAATCAGATCGAACTGCGTTTCCACCCGTTCGCGGTGCTGTTCGAGCTGCGCAGCCAGCGCGGCATAGTCGGCAAAACCGAGCGACGCGGCGAGCCGCGCCCGCTCGTCGGTGTCGACCGGCATGGCATGCGTCTGGGCATCGTGCCGATATTGGAGCCGATGCTCGACGAGGCGCAAGAACCGATACGCCTCCTTGAGCGCGGCACAGACCGCGGGCGCGATCAGCCCGCGCGCAGCGGCGTGGCGCAAGACCGCCTGCGTCGGGCGGATCCGAAAGCCCGCATCCTGACCGCCGCGAATCAGCTGGAAAACCTGGGCCGTGAACTCGATCTCGCGGATACCGCCGCGGCCGAGTTTGATGTCGTCGGCTTTTTCGGGGCGCATCGTTGCGCGCCGTTGCGCCTCTTCCCCGATCTGCCGGTGCAGCGCGCGAATGGCACTGATGACGCCGAAATCGAGGTAGCGGCGATAGACGAACGGCTTCACGAGCGCATCGAGCGCGCCGGCGAGCCGCCGTGCTGCGTCGGTTCGGCCCTCGGACACGAGCCGTCCCTTGATCCAGGCGTAGCGCTCCCACTCGCGGCCCTGCACATAGAAATATTCCTCGAGCATGCCGAGGCTGCAGACGAGCGGCCCCGAATCGCCGTTCGGCCGCAGCCGCATGTCGACGCGGAACACATAGCCGTCGGCCGTCTGCTCAGCGAGTGCGCCGATCAGGCGGCGCCCCAGCCGCGTGAAGAAGTCCTGCGTGGCGATCGGTGCGCGCGTACCGCCCGCCGTCTCGCCGTCATCCTCATAGACGAAGATGAGGTCGATGTCGGACGAGACGTTCAGCTCGCGGCCGCCGAGTTTGCCCATCCCGACCACGCCGAGTACGAGCGGCTCGCCCTCCGGGCCGCGCGGCGCGCCGTAAAGGGCCTCCAGTTCGGCCGACAGCACGGCAAGCGCCCGCTGGATCGCCACCTCGGCCAGGTCGGTCATCGCGCCCGTCACCTCGGCCAGATCGGCCTTCCCGGCAAGGTCCCGCTCCATCACCCCGCAGAAGAGTTCCGTGCGCAACCGTCGCAAGACGCGGCGCAACATCTCTTCCCCCATCGGCGCACCGCCCGCAGCAGCATCCGGGCCAGCCTCGGCGGCGATCAGTGCGTCGAGCCGCGCCTCGATCCGCTCGCGCGTGATCGGCGCCCCCGCCCATTGCGCGATGACAGCGGCCAAGTCGGGGCGTGCGGCGATGGCGCGCGACGCAAACGAGGAATAAGTGGAACTCAGCAAAGCGGCAGGGGTCATCAAAGGGGGCTCGCTCGTTGCAACGGGTCATCGAGGCATCGGCTGACGATGCCCGTATGGGCCTGTGTTACATTCGTCCTCCGAGTCGCAAAACTACCACATCGTCTAACCGCAGCAGCATGTCCGATAGCAAGGAATCCACTGAAACCGCCGTGGCCGGACACGCGCGCGAGCATGATCACCGGTTGTTGCGTCGGACTCTTGCGGCGACCCTCGTTGTCGCGTTCGCCCTGTATTGCCTCGCAGCCGGGCTGTTCCTCGCGCTGCGCTACCTGGTGCTGCCCCGCATCGACGACTTCCGTCCACAGATCGAGGCGCTCGTGTCGGCACGCCTGCATGCCGACTTGAAAATCGGCAAGCTCGCACCCTATTGGGCCGGCGCAGAACCGGGTGTCGACGTGCGCGATCTGACGATTCGCGATGCCCAAGGCACGCTCGCGTTGCGCGTGCCCCATGCGACCGCCACGCTGTCGTGGGCCTCGCTGATGCGCTTCAAGCCCGCCCTAGCATCGCTCGTCGTCGAGGCGCCCGATGTGCTCGCCTCGCGCGCCCCGGACGGATCGGTCTATGTGGCCGGCGTCCAGGTGCCGACGGTCCACACCGGCACGAGCGACACTTTCTCGACGTGGCTCCTCTCGCAACAAACGATCGTGCTGCGCGGCGGCACGCTGCGCTGGCGCGATGCGCTGCGCGACGCGCCCGAACTCGCGCTGCACAACATCCGCCTCGCGATCCTGAATAGCGGCATCCAGCACCGCGTCGCTCTGCAGGCGCCGCCTGACGGCACGGTCCTCAAAGGCCCGCTCGACTTC
>CBJMQH010000342.1:0-6062 GCA_966431825.1 uncultured Trinickia sp. | reverse complement strand
CCCCTCCGGCAAGCCCTGCGTCGCGGCCGGCAGATTGACGATCATCCAATGCCACCAACCTGAGCCGGTCGGCGCGTCCGGGTCGTAGACCGTCACCGCGAAGCTGCGCGTGCCCGCAGGCGCGTCGCGCCAGGCAAGCGCCGGCGAGAGATTGCCGCCTGTGCAGCCGAAGCCTTGGTAATACTGAGCCGCCGCGAATGTACCGCCCGGCGCAATGGAAGCGCTCTGAACCTCGAATGCCTGCGCCGCGCCGGCACAGGCCAGCGCGGCGGCAAACGCGACGGACAACCGTTTGATCGATGTGGGCAAAGGCATGGCATCTCCTGGCTAACTGAAATCATGGAGTTACCATCTTCACCGTCAGGGGGCGTCAAGCGTTAGCCCGCGAGCGTCAATTCCTGTGCGCGGTCGCGCAAGGCCGTTTCGCCGGCCGGTGCACGCAGGTCGGACGGCGCGAAGCCGAACCGCGCGCGAAACGCAGCGGTAAAGCGGCTGTGCGATTCGTACCCGCAGCGCAACGCGATTTCGCCGACGGCCATCGTCGTGCTCTGCAACAACACAAGCCCTGTCTCGAGCCGCGTTTCACGCACCACATCGCCCACGCGGCACCCGACGGAGGCCATGCGACGGCGAAAGGTGCTCGCGCTCATGTGGAAAGCTTTTGCCAGCATATCGACGGACCAATCGACGTGCGGCTGCTGAGCGACCAACCGGCGCAAGCGATCCGGCCATGCGAGTTCCGCACGCGGCTCCAGACGGCAGCCGCGTTCGCTGAGCAACAACAGCACCTCGACGGTCCGGTGAAGCCGCAGGTGCGGCGATGCGCCGGCGCGGCCCAGTATGTCCACCGTGCGGCGGACCGCATCGGCAAGCTCGTCGTCCATCGCAAGCCCGACACTGCCGCCGGCCGCCGGCGCCGGACCGGCCGGCACTTGCGCGGCAAAGGCCGCCAACGCACTGTCGCCGAACTGAAGCACGGTTGCCTCGTAGCGCACATCGGGCAATGGATCGTTGATCACATCCCACTGCGTGCCTTGATAAAGCACCATCGCCTCGTTGGCCTGGAACACACGCTCCGGCCCGGACGACATCAGCGTCTTTTTCCCTCGATGCACCCAGATGAGCGCATGCTCGCGAATGGCGACGGTGGCCACGCGATGACGGGCATGCGTGGAAATTCGGCAAGTGGCGGGCAGCGAGAAGGGATCCATGGCGGTAGCATACCGCTTCTTCCGTGCCGCACGTCTGACCTGTGTGCTCGCGCCCGAGCGCGTGCTGCCGCCGTTCGCCCGAGCGACCGCCTTGTGCAACCTCACCTGTAACGGGTTGACTTGACGCGCGAGATATCGTATCAATGACCCACCTCCGGGTAGCGCCGATTCTACGAGCATCGCAATTCTAGCTGCCGGTTGTTCAATCCACGCTCCGTTTCCCTTTGAGGTAGCTCATGAATTCGGCGGTAGAAAAAAGATCCTCTAAATCGACTCCGCCCGCTGTACTCAACAAGCCACTCAAACTGTCCATCCGGAATTTCGCGCATTTGCGTCAGGTCGACCTGACGCTCGGCGACCTCAATGTGCTCGTCGGGCCGCAGGGCGCTGGCAAAAGCTTAGCGCTGCAGTGGCTGAAGGCAGCCATGGATGGTCGGCAACTTGTTGAAGCACTCAAGGCAGCAGGACATCCCACCGATCGTGCAGAGGTGCTCATCGATTTGATCTTCGGATCGGGAATGGCTCCGGCATGGCGAGAGGGCGAGAGCGAAATCACGCTTAATGGCAAGAAAATTTCGCCCAAGAATCTTGCTCGAGTCGGCGACGGTCGCGAGCGATTGTTCTTCGTTCCCGCGCATCGATCCATGCTGATCAGCGACGGCTGGGCTTCGCCGTTCCAAAAGCTAACGTCGGACACACCGGCGGTGGCTCGAATCTTTAGTCAAAACCTTTTCGATCGATTCAGCGGAAAGGATGCGGGAACGCTCTTCCCGGTCGAAAAAAGACTAAAGCGCGAGATACGCGAAACGATCGACAAGGCGGTGTTCCATGGTGGCAAAGTCGGCATCGAGGAAGATGCGCAGCATGCAAGGCGACTGCGCTTGTTCCACGGCACGATGCACTTGCCGTTCATGACCTGGACTGCGGGCCAGCGAGAATTTACGCCGCTCATGCTAGGACTGTACCACCTCCTACCGTCGGTCAAGCTACGCAAGCGCGACGAGACCGACTGGGTCGTCCTCGAAGAACCCGAAATGGGGCTTCATCCGCAGGCGGTAACCGCCGTCATGTTGCTCGTGCTCGATTTGCTTTGGCGTGGTTACCGCGTTGTCCTCTCAACGCATTCGCCCCACGTTTTGACGATGCTCTGGATGATGCGCAAACTAAAGGAGCATCACGCGCGCTGGCAGCTCGTATGTGATGCTTTCGGGGTCGCCAGCTCCATGCAGAACGTCGCTAAGTCAGCGCTCACGAAGGACTACCGCGCCCATTTCCTGCGTTTCGACGAAGAAAGCAAAGTTACATCGGTGGATATTTCCGAACTCGATCCGGGTTCGGAGGACGACGACATCGCCGGTTGGGGTGGACTTACCGGTTACTCCTCGCGTTTCGGAGAGGCGGTACGAAAGGCTGTAAACGAGGACGAGTCATGAAGAAACGCAGCTTGAAAACCCCAATAAGACTTTCACTTGTCGACAATTCGCCGCTTTTATCATCCGTCTCCGACGGCATGGATGCCGTCGATACAACGCATCGCAAGTTATTCGACGACGCGATTCGCTCAACGTTTTCAGACAGCCTCAATTTAGACGAATCCGTTAAGAAGGGGCGTGAGCAGGAGAATCGCTGGGACTACCTTTTGGGCCATGAGCCAAGTTCCAATGTTGTAGCCGTCGAGCCACACTCCGCAAGAAATGATGAAATAAGCACTGTGATCAAGAAGCGTTCCGCGGCGCGCGAACACCTCAAGGAGCATCTCCGCGAGAAGGTGAAGATTGAGAAGTGGCTTTGGGTAACCCCGGGAAAGGTGCAGTTCGCTGATACAGAGAAAACGAGACGCCTGCTGGATCAAAACGGTATCGAATTTGTTGGAACGAAAATTCTGCCAAAACACTTGCCAAACGCAATCACACCGAACTCCCCTCGGCCGAAGACGGATCGACGTAAGCAGAAAGGTTAAGTGAGCCGTAAAAAGCGGGCGCCACGCGCGACCCCACTCGGCTGTTGCCGACCGGGCGCTACGCCCGCGCAAAGACCGACGAAATCCAGCACGCCCGCATCCCGTCGGACTCATGCCTTACCGCCCAATGCCTGCTCGATCTCGCGAATCAACGCCTTGAGCACACGCTCGATCGCACTCGACAGCCTGCGCTCGCGCATCGTCATGACGCACAGATTGCGTTGACTCAAGAGCGGCTCTTCGAAGGGGCGGGCAACGAGCGAGAGATCCGAGGCAAGACCGCTGAGCGACAGTCGGCTACCCAGCGTAATCGCGCCCGACAGCGAAGCAAACGCGTGCAGTGCGCTCGAATTGTTGCTCGTCAGCACCGGGTCGAAACGAATGCCGTTACGGGCGCAGCATCCGTCGAAAAGCTGCCGCACCGTGTTCCCCTGTTCGAGGAGCGCAAGCGGGTACTCGCGCAGGTCGGCAAGCGAAAGCACATCGCGATGCGCCAGCGGATGGTCGGGCGCGAGTAACGCACAGACCGGCGCCTGCGCACTGTATTGAACGTGGACCTTGGCGGTATCGCCGCTCGAAAACGCGAGCCCCACATCCACCTCGCCGAGCGCGACCCATTGCTCGACTTGCCCGGGCGGACCCGCGCGCAGATTGAAACGCACGTGCGGTGCGTCGGCATAGTGCTGCGCGAGCAGATGCGGCATGAACGACCGCGTGAACCCTTCGGTGCAACCGATGCGCACGATGCCGCGCCCGAGTGCCTTCGAGACCGCAATCTCGGCGAGTACCGCGTCGCCTTCCAGCAGCGCGCGACGCGCATGGTCCGCAAGCCGCACGCCGGACTCGGTCAGGACCATGCCGCGCGGCATCCGCTCGAACAGCGGCGTACCGACATCGCGCTCGAGCTTGCCGATTTGCCGACTGATCGCCGATACGGCGACGTGCAGGTTTTCCGACGCTGCCGCGAGCGACCCGGTGCGCGCCACCTCGACGAAGTAGCGCAGCGCGATTCCATGGAGCATCGGCGCCTCCTGACGCTGCCTTGCCATTTCGGCAATGCTATATGCAAATATTGAAATTGTTGCGAATTTTTGGCGTTCCTACAGTGGGGTTCATTCACCCATCGAAGCATTGGAGGAGCGCACGTGACCTCGTCCCGCCACAACGCCATCGCCCGCGCCTTGCGCCTGTACGATTCCGGCGCATTCCTCGCTGACCTGATCCGGCGCGTGGGCTTTTGCACCGAGAGCCAGAACCCGGCGCGCGCCGGTACGATTCGCGCGTACCTCACCGACGAAATCGCGCCCTCCCTGGCCGCGCTGGGCTTCACGAGCCGCATCGTCGAGAACCCCGCCGCCGCCCATGCACCGTTTCTATTCGCCGAGCGCATAGAGGACCCTGCCCTACCCACCGTTCTCACTTACGGTCACGGCGATGTGGTGCGCGGCTACGACGAGCAGTGGCGCGCCGGCCTCGCACCCTGGGCGGTCACCGTGGAGGGAGACCGCTGGTACGGACGAGGAACGGCAGACAATAAAGGTCAGCACTCGGTCAACTTCGCAGCGCTGGCAGCGGTGCTCGATGCCCGCGATTCGCGTCTTGGCTACAACGTAAAGCTGATCTTCGAAACGGGCGAAGAAATCGGCTCGCCGGGCCTTGGTGCCGTATGCGCCGCGCATTGCGATGCACTCGCCGCGGACGTCTTCATCGCATCGGACGGCCCGCGCGTGTCTGCAGAGCGCCCCACGCTGTTTCTCGGTTCCCGCGGCGGCGCGACGTTCGAATTGCTCGTCGACTTGCGCGAGGGCGCGCATCACTCCGGCAACTGGGGCGGCGCGCTGCGCAATCCGGCCATCGTGCTGTCGCATGCGATTGCGAGCCTTGTCGACCGTCGCGGCGCGATCGCCGTCGACGGGTTGCGTCCGCCGCCCATCTCGGCGAGCGTGCGGGCAGCGCTTGCCGATATCGCACTAGGGGGCGACGCCGACGCGCCCGCAATCGATCCCGACTGGGGCGAACCCGGGCTCAGCCCGACGGAACGCGTGATCGGCTGGAATTCGCTCGAAGTGCTTGCGTTCAAGGCCGGCAACCCCGATGCACCCGTCAATGCCATTCCGCCGAAGGCGAAGGCGACGTGCCAGTTGCGCTTCGTCGTCGGCACGGACGCGACGCAGCTCGGCGCGCATCTCGAAGCGCACTTCGCACGGCTCGGATTCGACGAAGTGCAGGTGAGCGTGCTGCATGTGTCCCCGGCTACGCGTCTGGACCCCGATGATCCCTGGGTACATTGGGCGCTCGGATCGCTGAATGCGTCGACCGGGAAAAAGCCTGCGTTGCTGCCGAATCTGGGCGGCACCGTGCCGAACGACGTCTTCGCGGACACGCTGGGCCTGCCGACACTCTGGGTACCGCACTCGTATCCGGCCTGCGCGCAGCATGCGCCGAACGAGCATCTGTTAGGCAGCGTCGCGCGCGAAGCGCTCGCCGTCATGGCCGGGCTCTGGTGGGACCTGGGTGTCGATGCTGCGCGACTTGCCGGGTCGGCGCGCGGGAACACGAAGGGCAATTGTGCGGGACACGCTGCAACGACCGTCCTTTAGCAAGGGGTACACCGCTATGTCCAGATCGACCAAGCCATCCACGAACCTTGTCACGCTTGTCATCGCGACCTCCGCCGGCAACGCCCTCGAATGGTTCGACATCGCCATCTACGGTTTTTTCGCCGTCTACATCGGCAAGCACTTCTTTCCTGCGGTGAACGAAACGGTTTCGCTGCTGCTGACCTTCGGTACGTTCGGTGCGTCGTACCTCGTGCGGCCGCTAGGCGGCATGGTGCTCGGCGCGTACGCCGACCGGCGTGGACGCAAGGCGGCGCTCATTGCGTCCGTCGG
>CBJMQH010000341.1:0-6064 GCA_966431825.1 uncultured Trinickia sp. | reverse complement strand
GTGATCCTGCTCGACGAGGTCGAGAAGGCGCACCCGGACGTGTTCAACGTCTTGCTGCAGGTGCTCGACGACGGTCGCATGACCGATGGCCAGGGGCGCACCGTGGATTTCAAGAACACGGTGATCGTGATGACGTCGAACCTCGGCTCGCAGATGATCCAGGCGATGACGGACGAGCCGCAGGAGGCGATCAAGGACGCCGTCTGGGGTGAGGTGAAGCAGCACTTCCGTCCCGAGTTCCTCAATCGGATCGACGAAGTCGTCGTGTTCCACGCGCTCGGTCGCAGCAACATCGAGTCGATTGCGAAGATTCAGTTGCAGCGGCTGCACGAGCGGCTGGCGAAGCTGGAAATGCAGCTTGTCGTCTCCGATGCGGCACTCGAGCAGATCGCGAAGGTCGGTTACGATCCGCTGTTCGGTGCGCGGCCGCTAAAGCGCGCGATCCAGCAGGAGATCGAGAACCCCGTGGCCAAGTTGATTCTGGCTGGGCGGTTCGGACCGAAGGACGTGATCCCGGTCGAGCTCGAGAACGGCACGTTCGTGTTCGAGCGGGTCGTGCACTAATGGGCTCGGCGGGCAGGTCCGGGGCGACGGCCCTGGCCCGCCCGGTTCTGACGCCTGACGGCAGCCCTGCGCTTGATTGCGCTCGGCTGCCGTTTTTTGTTTGCAAAAAATGTTCGGCAGTGCTTGACTTCGAGTGCACTCGAACTCTTAACGTTGAGGTTGTTATGTCGGAAGCACTATCGATCGGCCGGATGGCGCAGGCGCTTGGCGTCACGGCGCATACGCTGCGCTACTACGAGCAAGCGGGCCTCCTGCGTCCTGTTTCGCGCACGGCATCGGGACACCGGTTGTACGCCCCGGCCGATACCGAATGGCTGCGTTTCGTGATGCGTCTGAAAGCGACGGGAATGCCGATCGCGCGGATACAGGCGATTGCAGCACTTCGCGCGCAAGGGCCCGCGACAGCGGCAGCGCGTCGCGCGCTGCTCGTGGAACACCGGGAAGCGGTCCTGGCCGAAGTACGCCAGTGGCAGGCGAACCTCGCCGCGATCGAACAGAAGATCGTCGATTACGACGCAATGGTGCGAGACATGACGGATAACCAGGCTGACTCTCAACCGTCCAAGGATCGATCATGGCAAACAACACAAACGCAAACAACGAACGCTACGCACGCGGATGGGCAAAGCTGAAGGAGGTCGACGGCGAAGCCGGCGAGCGCGTGGTCGCTTCGCTCGCGCCGATCGCGCCTGATTTTGCAAGGCTGCTCGTCGAATTCGGCTTCGGCGATATCTACAGCCGCCCGAACCTCGACCTCAAATCGCGCGAGATTGCGACGATCGCCGCGCTTGCTACGCTCGGCAACGCCCAACCGCAGCTGAAGGTGCACATCGAAGGGGCGCTCAACGTCGGTTGCTCGCGCGACGAGATCGTCGAAGTGTTCATGCAGATGGCGCTCTACGCAGGGTTTCCGGCGGCGCTCAATGCGCTGTTTGCCGCGCGCGAGGTGTTCGCGGCGCGCGATGCCGCCGAGGCACCGGCGCGCGAGGCGGCCTAGGCGCGCTTGCAGCGCCGATCAAGCCCGGCCGTAACGTGCGCTGATATGGCGCCAGTGGAGGAAGAGACCGAGCCCCGCAACGGCGAGGCTCGCCGCGTTTGCCCACCAGAAGCCGCGCGCGCCGGTCAGGAAAGCCGGCACGCTGCCGGGCACGTTGAAGCCGAGGATATAGCCGCCGCCGAGGCCGACGCCCCATAGTGCGAATGCATAGATGATCGTCGGCACGACGGCGACCTTGTAGGCGCGCAACACGAATGCGCTCGTGGCTTGCAGCGCGTCGAAGAGGTGGTAGACGAGCATGATCGGCACGAGCGGCATGGCGGCCGCGACCACGGCGGCGTTCGGCGTGTAGGCGGCGATGATGGCCGGGCGCAGTGCAAAGCCGAGCACGGCATAGACGCAGCCGATCGAACAGGCGAGCGCGATACCGTGGCGTGCGAGCATGCGGGCCTTCTCGTAGTGGTGGCCGCCCAGTGCCTGCGCGACGAGGGTCGAGGTGGCGATGCCGATCGACATCGGCGTCATGTAGAGGACGGCACCCATGTTGCCCGTGATCTGGTGCCCCGCAAGCGTGGTCGTGCCGAAGCGCGCAATGAAGAGCGCCATGAACGTGTAACCCGTCACTTCGATCAGATACGAGAGCCCCATCGGCAAGCCGAGCTTGAGCAGGGCGATTTGACGCGCCCGCTCGGGCCACGAAAAGTGGGAAAAGATCCGGAACGGCGTGAACACGTCGAGGCGGGCCAGCAACGTGAGCCCGATCGCCGCGAACAGATAGTTGATGACTGTGCTGGCGAGCGCGCAGCCCGGTCCGCCGAATGCGGGCACGCCGAGGCCGCCGAATATGAACCAGTAGTTGAGCGGCACTTTCGCACATAGCGCGAAGACCTGCAGCACCATCACGAGCCGTGGTTTGCCGACTGCATTCGCAAGCGAGGAGTAAACGCGGAAGGAGAGACTCGCCGGCAAGCCGATCGCCGCGATACGCAGGTAGGCTTCGGTGCGTTCGTGCAGGGCGGCGGGGACCTCGGCGATGCCGAGCAGCGGGCCCGGAAACACCATCACGAGGCAGCCGAGTACCGACAGGGCGATGGCGAGCCACAATGCCTGACGGACCTCCTCACCGATTTCGTCGTGCCGGCGGGCGCCGAACATTTGGGCGGCAATCGGCTGCAAGGCGAGGACGACCCCCGTCAGGCCGACGAAGACCGATACATAGATCGACGAGCCGAGGCCCAGCGCCGCAAGGTCGACGGCCGAAAAGCGACAGAACATGACCGTATCGATGACGCCGAACGCAATGATGGCCAACTGGCCGACGAGAACGGGCCAGGCTAGGGCGGCGATCTTGCGGATGTCGGCGAGCATGCGGGTCAACGGCTTCGACGCAACAGTTTGCGACGCTTCACGGGCGCCGGCGGCCGGGGCCGATCGACGCGTACGTATAACCGGAAGCGCTCGTCGCGGTCGGCCGCGCGGCGTCCTTCCCAGACGAGCTTCCATGCGTAGTTGAGCATGGGGCTCGGTGCGATGAAGTCGTGCGTGTCCTGGCGCAGGAGTACGTCGCAGTCCTGGCTGAACGAGAATTGCATGTCCGCGAAATAGGCGAACGATGCGAGCTGGGCATCGCCGAGGCGCACCGGCGAGATGCAGGTGTAGTCGTCGGGCAGATGTTCGGCGATCTGCAGCGCCACATCGCGGTAGGTCCGGCTGTAGTTGACCATCGGCAGCCACAACGTCATCAACAGGACCCACATCAGCGTCGTACCGGCACTCGACAGGACCACGCTGCGCCAAAGCACCTTCGGGTGCCGGGCGATACGCCACCTCACGAGTGCGAACCAGCAGACGGTGGCAGCAATGGCGCAGGCGAACGACAGTACTCCGAACTGCGGCACGAAACCGGGCACGAGCCGGGCGAGGTTGCGCGCGAGCGGATGCGGGAAACCCGTTTGCGCCGCGAGCCACACGAGCCAGACGAACGCGCCGAGGATCGTAAAACTCAGGACCGCGAACCAATCGAACGCATTGATGGCCCCGCGTTTGAGCGTCGGCAGGGCGAACGCCGCCAGCACGGCGAGCGCCGGGAGCAGCAACATATAGAGCCGATTCGTCTGGTGGCTTTGCAGCACGGCCAGCACGAGCACGGGCGTGATGACGGCCATCGGAATGCCGATATGCGCCCGGCGACGGAAGCCGGCCCAGCTGAACCATGCCCACAGCGCGAGGGGCCACGCAGGCCACGTGAACAGCGGCAGATTCTTGAGCGCGTAAATCGCGACGTGGCCCGGCGGCGGCGAAAAACGATTGATGCTCGTGTCGATCCACTGTTTGATGAACCAGGGTGCATCGTCGGGGAAAGTCTTCAGCGCGGCGTAGGGCCAGAGCACGGCCAGGAACAGCGCAAGCGGCAAGCCGACGATCGGCAGCCACTTGGAGCGGGCATCGGGCACCGCGATCATCAGCAATACGGTACCGGCGACGAGCGCTGCGGCAAGCAGCGGGTTGCCCGTCAGCGCGACGAGCCCGACGGCCACGCCCCACCAGAGCGCGCCTTGGAGCGGCTTATCGAGCCCGCGCACGAGGCCGTAGACGGCCATCCCCATACTTGCCAGCTGAGCGACCTGCGGCGTCGATTCGTGGCCGCGCTCCGCGAGGCCGAACGAAGCGAGCAGAATCAAGAGGGCGCCGTCGGCGAGCGTGCGACCGTAGTCGCGCGGCTCGGGTTCGCCCCCGAACGCATATTTGAACGGCTGTACCTCGGGCCGGCGCCCGAGCAGATAGGCGCCGTACCAGACGAATGCGCATGTGGCGCAGAACAGGACAAGCGTCGCTACGCGCGACGCATCGGCGGCATCGACCCATGGCGCGAGCAGACGGATCGAGGCGGCGCCGAGCCAATAGCCCACGGCGCCGTCGACGGGGATCAGTTTGCCCGCGAGGTTCGGCAACAACCAGTCGTGCAGGTTGCCGCGGGCCATTGTCCACATGACGCCGAAGCCTGCCGCGTCTTCGTTTTTCCAAGGGTCGCGACCGAACAGACCGAATGCTGCGTAGACGATGCAAAGTGTGAGCAGCAGCCAGCGCGGCAGGGCGCGCGTGGCGGAGGCGGTGAGGCGGACGACGGGTTTCATGCAGAGTCTGGGCCGGTTTCGGACTGCTATCGTTATCGTGCGGCGCGCTCGGGGCATCGAGCGATCCGGCATTGTAGACGGGCCGCGAGCAACGCGTCATCGGCGTGTGAGGCAGCGCCGAGGCGGGCGGCGCGCAATGAATAAAAAAGGGCAGCCGCGAGGGCTGCCCTTTTTGCACGTTCCCGGCTGCAGCCGGTTGGCGAGTGCCGGGAGTGTTACTTCGCGGCCTTGCCGGCTGCACGTGCGCCGAACTTCTTGTTGAACTTTTCGACGCGGCCTGCCGTGTCCATGATCTTTTGCTGACCCGTGTAGAACGGGTGCGATTCCGACGAAACTTCGATCTTCGCGAGCGGGTACGTGTTGCCGTTCAGCTCGATCGATTCCTTCGTCTGGATCGTCGAGCGCGTCACGAACTGGAAGCCGTTCGACATGTCTTGGAAAACGACTTCGCGGTAATTCGGGTGAATGCCTTCTTTCATGATGCTTCCTTCGATTGGGCGGTAGCCAACCCGCAGCCGGTACGATCGATCTGCATGGACACCCATGCAGCGCCAGGCGCGAGCCACTTGCCTAAGGTGGAAAAACGGCGATTATGCCAGAAAATCAGCTGGTTGAGGAATTATTGCTTGCCGGACGCGGCGGTGTCGGCGCCGGCCGGCGGTACGCCCGAAAGGACGCCCGTCTGCGCCGGGTCTTGCCGGTAATACCGTGCGAGCAGACGGTAGAGCTCGGGATATTCGGCTTCGAATGCGTGCGGCGTGACGAAAAGCGCTTCGCTGCAGACGGCGAAGAACTCGGACGGATGCTCAGCGGCATACGGGTCGATCAGCGATTCGCGGGCAAAGCGCGACCAGCGTCGCTCGGGAACCGCGTCGATCCGGGCGCAAAAGCTGTCGTACGCGTTGTCGAAGACGTCGGCCCATTCTGTCGCATCGAGCGGCGCATGCCAGCGGCGAAATAGCGGCGGGTGGCCGTCCACGTCGCCGGTCAGTCCGTCGATCTTGTGCGCGAACTCGTGAATGACGGGGTTGTAGGCTTCCCGGCCGTCCGAGGCCTTTGCGTCTTCCCACGACAGGATCACGGGGCCGCCTTGCCAGGACTCGCCGCTCGCTTCCTGTTCGACCTCATGCACGACGCCGTCTTCATCCTCTACGGTCTTGCGGATGACGAACTCGCCCGGGTACACGATGATGCCTACCCAGCTGCGATAGAGATCGAGGCTCAGATTCAGGACGGGCAGACACGCCTGCGCCGCGATGGCAACGACCATCCGGTCGGAGAGCTCGAGCGCGTGTGCCGTCGAGAACGACTTCTTGGCAATGAACAAGCTTGCCATCTCGCGCAGGCGGGCGAGGTCGGCGGGGGCGAG
>CBJMQH010000340.1:0-6091 GCA_966431825.1 uncultured Trinickia sp. | reverse complement strand
GACCGACATCGATATCGCAGCCCAGTTGCGACTCCTTGAGGTCCGCCGCGAGATCGAGCGGCTGCTTGCCCGCTCTGCGGCGCAACGCAGCTCGCGCGAGATGCGTGATCGCTTCGAAGTGATCGCCGACGAGAACTTCGTCGACTGTGCGCTCGGGCGGCTAAAGCTTGCCGGTGCCGGCGCTCACGGCGAGGTCGATGTGATGGTGCGGCCCGAGCAGATTCGTGTGTTGACGGCCGATGCAGCCGGATTGCCTGCGTGCGGTGCACACGAAGCGACGGTGCAGGGCGTGGCGTTCCAGGGGCAGGACGCGAGCGTCGATTTGGCGCTATGCGAGGCGCCCGATGTCGCGTTGCGTGCGCGTGTGCCCGGGTACGCGATGCCGCGCGTGGGTGCGCTCGTGCGCGTGGTGGTCGAGGGGGAGGTGGTTGCCTATGCCGCGGGTGCCCCCTGAGCCACAGCGAACAGCGAGACAGCCACGGCGCGTTTCGCGCGGATATCCGTTAGCATTCGGATTCCGGAGGGGTGATTATGAACCGCAAGACACTGAACGCATCGCGTCTACAAGACGAAGTGAGTCGACGGATTCATCGTGTTCACGAGATCGTGGAAGACGGGGTGAAGATCCGCGTGCCGCGCCCGCAGCGGCAGGAGCCGGACAAATTGGGCTGCAACTGGGCGATGAAACACTTCGGCAACGCAATCGGCTACGAGCGGGTAATCGCCGAAGTGCTCGAACGTGTGCGCGCCGAATACAACTTGTCCGATACCGACGACACGAAGGACATTCACAGCCTCTTTGGTGAGTAGAGCGTTTGGCACGCTCGCTGCGAGCGAGCGGTTGGACTGGCCGATATCTCCCCAAACGCCTGACGATCCAATGTCGATCCTTACGCTGAAACCGAACACACTCCTATCCGCCCTCACACGGCAGACCGCTCATGCGCTCGACTGCGGCGCCCTACGCCCTATCGAGACCGAACAGACCATCATCTCCGATGCTGGCATGGACTTTCTCGTACGCAAGGTCTCGAGCCTGACGAGAAAAGAGCAGGCGCGCAACGGCGCTGCGAGCACAACGAGCGGCACCGCACAAACGAACAGTGCCCGCCCCGCATCCAATCCGTTTCTGCCACACGATCCCGACCTGTTCGTCGCCGACGTGTCGAACACGCACATCGCACTGCTGAACAAGTTCAACGTGATCGACCATCACCTGCTGATCGTCACCCGCACGTTCGTGCCGCAGGAGGCGCTGCTCGATCTGGACGACTTCGAAGCGTGGCTCGCATGCCTCGCGGAAATCGACGGCCTCGGCTTCTACAACGGCGGCGCGGCGGCGGGAGCCAGTCAGCCTCACAAGCATCTTCAACTCGTACCGTTGCCGCTAGGCGACGCGAACACGCCGTTACCGATGGAAACGCTGCTTGGCACCGCACCCGCAGGCCCGGGCATCGTCACCGTACCGGCGTTGCCTTTCGCGCATGCTTTCGCGCGCCTCGACTCGGCAGCCGGTACCGCGACGGCACGAGCGGCCCTCGCCCTCTACGATACGATGCGCGCCGCGCTTGGCATCGGAGCGACGAAAGGCGACGGCACCACACAGCAGTCGGCGCCGTACAACCTGCTGCTCACGCGGCGTTGGATGCTGCTCGTGCCCCGGAGTGTGGAATCGGCGGCAGGCATTTCAGTCAACTCGCTGGGGTTTGCCGGCTCGTTTTTCGTTCGCGACACCGAGCAAATGGAAACCTTGCAGCGGGTGGGTCCGATGTCGGTGCTTGCTGGCGTCGGGCTTGCGCGCTCACCCGCGCAGTAAGCGGATATCTCGGCTTGCGGTTCGCTACCGGGCACACGCGCGCCCCGCATACCCGCCCAGGCCGTATCATCCAGGCTGGGCCCAAACGTTTCTGCCGCAACACGTCGCACTATGTCCCTTCCGCTTTCATTCCGGCCCCTGCAGAACGTCAAGGTGCCGCTCGTCGGCGCACTCGCCGCGCTCTTGCTCGCTGTGACCGCCTGCACCACGGCGCCAACCGTTGACCGCGCCACACGCGAAGCTGCGCCGCCACAAACCGCCGTCGACCCCATCGGCCTGTTTCCGATGGGTGCGTACGACCAAAACGTCGATCATTGGATCGACCCTGCCCGCGCGGATTACGACACGCCGTTCTTGAGCGCGAACGACCAACGCGCTCATCTTGACGCGTTGTACGCGCGATATTTCGGCCACGGCACAAAAGACGCTTCGCCCTGGAATCCGGCCTTCATCGATAGCCGCCTTTACGGGCAAGGCGGCAGCGACATCGTCGATCTGCAACTGCGGCGCATCGGGCGATACGACAACGCAGGCAAGGCACCGCGCAGCATCGGCTATGGACAGGACTTGCGACCGCACACGCAGCAGTGGATCGATTCGATCGAAGCGAACATGAACCTGCAGCAATTTGCGCAGGCACCGCATTACGTCCCTTCGGCGCGTGCCATTGCAACAGACAACCTGCTCGTGCGCGAGCTGCCGACAATGGACCCGTCGTTCTACTCGCACAGAATCGCCGGCGAAGGCTATCCGTTCGACAACCTGCAGATTTCTGCGGTACGACCGGGCACACCGGTCTATGTGCTCGGCCATAGCGTCGACGGTGCTTGGGACTACGTACAAACGCCCGACGTGCAAGGCTGGGTTCAAGCGGCCGGCGTCGCGTTCGTCGACGATGCGTTTGTCGAGACTTGGACGAAGGCGGCGCGTGCAAGCTGGGGCGCCGTCATCACAGCATCCGCCCCTGTGCGGGATACGAACGGACTCTTCCGTTTTGCCGCGCCTGCGGGCACGCTGCTTCCGCTCGTACGCAGCACGGCCG
Organism: uncultured Trinickia sp.; assembly: GCA_966431825.1. Lineage (GTDB taxonomy): Bacteria > Pseudomonadota > Gammaproteobacteria > Burkholderiales > Burkholderiaceae > Trinickia. Next base: position 3,233 of record CBJMQH010000340.1, on the reverse strand, counting down.
GCATTCAGACTGCGCTCGTGCCCGTGCGCGACGCGAACGCTCGCGCGCAAATCCGTACCGCTACGCTGCCCGACACGGAGCTCGCCGCCATGCCGCTCGCGGCCACCCCTCGTCACCTCGCGATGCTCGTGAAAGCACTGATCGGGCGTCCATACGGGTGGGGGAACATGTTGTTCTACAACGACTGTTCGTCTGAACTGCAAAGCATCTTCGCCGCGTTTGGCGTTTGGCTGCCGCGGCACTCGTCGGCGCAAATGGGCGCCGGGGAAATGTCCGATCTCTCGGCATTGTCTCCGGCCGAGCGGCTCGCTACGCTGATGCGCGACGGCAAGCCGATGCGCACGCTCATTTATATTGGCGGCCACGTCATGCTCTACCTTGGCACGACCCGTTTTGACGGACGCGAAGTGCCGCTCGTCTATCAGGATATCTGGGGGCTCCGCCCGGCCGACAACAGCCGCCGCGCGATCGTCGGCGGCTCGGTCGTGCTGCCGCTGTTGCTTCGGATTCCCGAAGACCCGGCCCTGCAATCGCTTGCCGCCACGCCCACGTTTCAGATCAGTATTCTCGGCGAGCCGAGCGGCGCATCGCCCGCCCCCGACGAAGAAAATCCCGCGGGATGACCGAAGTGCCCGCTGTGAGCAGCTGACGCGTGTGGCGACGTTTTAGTTCTTGTTAAGCCAGTTTTCGATCCGGATACCCGGATAGCTGGTAAAGTCGCGCTCGTTGTTGGTAACGAGAATAACGTCCAGCGCTATCGCGTGTGCCGCGATCAACTTGTCGAGTGCATCTTTTTTGCGCTCCCGCGTTGCTTCCCGCACGGGCCCGTAGGCCGTTGCTGCCGCAGCGTCGAACGGGGCCACGGGAATATCTTCGATAAGCGCGGTGAGATTGCGGCGCTCGCGCGTTCGGTTTGCGCAGACTGCGACGCCGTACTCAAGTTCAGCGTAGGTGATGGCGGACATCACGACATCGCCGACGTAGCACTGCGCAAATCGCTTCGCAACTTCTTCGGGCTGATTCTTCATCAGGTAAATGCACATATTGGTGTCGAGCATAAAGCGCGGCATCACAATCCCTCGCGCTCAGCCTGCTCATGCTCCCCGCGCCCTTCAGCCATGAAATCCGGCCCGAATTTCGCGAACTTCTTGAGTACGCCAGCTAGCGGACGACGCGCCGGTCGGATACGGATCTCATCGCCTACGCGCTCAATTTCGACTTCTACGTCGCTGCGGTCGTAAGCAAGATCGGCCGGTATGCGAACGGCTTGCGAGTTGCCATTCTTGAAAACGCGTGTGGTGTGCATAGCCACCCCTCATGTATGTACATAGGATGTACTATAGACTATCCATCGGCCCATGTAAATACGCGTATGTACACCAGCGGAGCACCTGTACGGGCAAGGCGGCAGCGATATCGTCGGCGCAAACGGGCGCCCGCGAAACTTCACATCAGCATTCTCGGCGAGCCGAGCGGCGCGTCGCCTGCCCCCGACGAAGAAAATCCCGCGGGATGACCGAAGCGCCCGCCAAGCCAGATAGCGCTCCTCAGGACACGGCTTGCGCGGCTTTCTGAAGCTCGAATGGCGGCCGCCGGCAAGGCCCATGGCCGTTTGCTTGCAGCCCGGGCATCATGCCCACGACGAAATCGATGAACGCTCTGACCTTAGCCGGAACGTGGTTTCGACTGGGGTAGTAGACGTAAAGCGGAAACGTCTCGTCCGGCCAGTCTGTCAGCACGGGGACCAATGTGCCTGCACGCAGGTGCCCGTCGATTCCCAGATCGATGACCTGAGCAATCCCATAGCCTGCGAGACAAGCCCCGAGCTTGGTTCCCGCATCCGTCACGGTCAGGTTCCCTTTAACTGACACTGTCACCTTCTCGTCGCCGCGCCAGAATTCCCATTCGAAGGGTCTGCCGGTGGCCGGGTCGATCGCCAGGATGCATTCATGGCCATCATCGACGAGATCCTGCGGCGACCGCGGCCGCCCCCGTTGCTCGAGATAAGCTGGCGCAGCGACAGTCAGGATCCGCGGACTATACAGTCTGCGGCAAACCAAGGTCGAAACGGACGGCGGCCCGAACCGTATCGCGAGATCGAATCCGTCGCTCACGAGGTCCGATAGATCGTTGCGCGTCTCCAGTTTCAGTTGAAGAGCCGGGTGATCGTTCAGAAACTGGGCCAACTCCGGGGCCAACACAAGACGGGAGAACGCTGCATCGCATGCGACACGCAGCGTTCCCTTGACGACTGAAGTCTGGTCCGAGGCGCCCACTGTCGCCTCTTCGATCCCCTGGAGCAACGGCAGCACCTTTGACAGCAACTCATGCCCGGCGTCAGTCACTTCGACGTGCCGGCTCGTGCGATGCACGAGCTTGGCATGCAAGCGGTCCTCCAAACGTTGAATAGCACGGCTTACCGCAGGCTGCGTCTTGCCGAGCCTGGACGCTGCGCGCCCGAAGCTCTTGCACTCGGCCACGGCAGCAAGCGCAATCAAGCCGCTCAGGAGTCCTCCTGCGAGGTCTTCCATGATCGATGTTTTCCTGTAATCGCAACGATGACCGATTCGCACTATTCGGGCGCGGACGGATCGTTCATTGTACGAGTCGTTCAACCACCGAGGAAAGCACGCAATGACTCAAACTCAAGCCATCGTCGCTTTGATTGATGACTATTTCAATCTGGCCTATGAGCCCAAGAGCCGCGACTTCAATAAGATTTTCCACCCGAGCTGTCTCGTCCAGTGGGTCATCGAAGGTGAGCTGCACACCCTGTCGTCGCGAGACTATGCGGCGCTCATTCATGGAAGACCGAGCCCGCAATCAACGGGGGCGCCCAGAGACGAAGCGATCCTTTCCATGGCGCATGTCTCGGACAGCCTTTCCACCGCGACAGTGAGAGTGAGGATTGGGAACAAGCTGTTCAACGACCACTTCGTCATGCATCAGATCGAGGGCAACTGGTTGATTGCGACCAAGGCGTCTGCCGTGGTGCGGACATTCGAGTGAAGCGCCGAACGACAAGCCGCAGCGCCAAACGCGAAGGGGTTACGATACGATCAATAACCCCTTGTCGGATGCGCGAATAAGCGCTCATCCCTGGAGAGGGCCGGCAAGCACGTCGGCCGGCTAGACGCTGGAAAGCCCTGGTGCCCCCAATATCGGCTCGCCCTTGTAGATGAGCTAACGTCAAGTCTGGTGTATGGGCAGCATCGTGACGGTCGATTTCAAGC
>CBJMQH010000339.1:0-6099 GCA_966431825.1 uncultured Trinickia sp. | reverse complement strand
GCTGTACTCGGCCTGAGTCTCATTCGCCAGCAGATTCACGAATACGTCGCGATGAACTTCCTCTACGATGGGGCGTCCAAACCGCTCGACGACGACATGCCACTGGTGGAGAATGATGTCGTCGATCAGACGGGCGTGCTGGAGCTAGCGCTCTTCCTGGAGGAGACGTATGGCATCCAGGTAGACGACGCCGACCTGACGCCAGAGCACTTCGACTCCGTCAACGCCATCGCCGACTACGTCTACTTCCTTTCGAATGGCGGCGTGCTCGCGCACGGCACGCCCGCGCAGCTGCGCGACTCCGTGGACCCGTCGGTGCGGCAATTCATCGACGGCGCACCGGACGGCCCGTACAGGTTCCACTATCCGACGCAAACGCCGCTCGCGGCCGATTTCGGGATCGCGGGAGAGACGGCATGATCAGCAACATCGGTAGCTGGGTGCTCGCGCGCGTCACGCGCGCGGGCTACGCGACACGACTGTTCCTGCGCGTGGTGCTGGAAGGATTCGCGCTCTTGCGCCGTCCGGGCCTCGTCGCAAAGCAGATTTTCTTCGTCGGCAACTATTCGCTCGTCATCATCGCCGTTTCGGGCTTGTTCGTCGGCTTCGTGTTGGGTCTGCAGGGTTACTACACGCTCAACCGGTACGGCTCGGAGCAGGCGCTCGGATTGCTGGTCGCGCTGTCGCTCGTGCGCGAACTCGGGCCCGTCGTCACCGCGCTGCTGTTCGCGGGCCGGGCCGGCACCTCGCTGACCGCAGAAATCGGCCTGATGAAGGCCAACGAGGAGCTGACGGCGCTCGAAATGATGGCCGTCGACCCCGTTGCGGTCGTCGTCGCGCCGCGGATGTGGGCGGGCATCGTCGCGATGCCGGTGCTGGCTGCCATCTTCAGCGCCGTCGGTGTGCTCGGCGGCTATCTTGTGGGGGTCGTGCTGATCGGCGTTGACGCCGGTGCCTTCTGGTCGCAGATGCAGGGCGGCGTCGACATTTGGAGCGACATCGGCAACGGTGTCGTGAAGAGCGTCGTGTTCGGGTTCGCGGTGACATTCATCGCACTGTTTCAGGGGTACGAAGCGAAGCCGACACCCGAGGGCGTTTCGCGGGCCACGACGCGCACGGTGGTCTACGCGTCGCTCGCCGTGCTGGGGCTCGACTTCCTGCTCACCGCGCTGATGTTCAGCTGAAAACTTTGCCTCGGCGCACTGCGCTAAGCGCGGGCGCCAAGCCGCTTTGCGGCGCTTCTCCATAGCGTTTGTTGGGATGACGATGAAAAAGACTGTTCTCGATTTCTGGGTCGGGTTGTTCGTGGTGCTGGGCTTCATCGCGCTGCTGTTCCTCGCGTTGAAGGTCGGCAACATGAGCTCGATGTCGTTCCAGCCGACCTATCCGGTCAAGCTCAAGTTCGACAACATCGGCGGTCTCAAGGTGCGTGCGCCCGTGAAGAGCGCGGGCGTGGTGGTGGGGCGTGTCGCATCGATCGGCTTCGACTCGACCACGTATCAGGCGCTCGTCACGATCGCCATCGACAAGCAGTACCAGTTCCCCAAGGACACGTCGGCGAAGATCCTGACCTCCGGCCTGCTCGGCGAACAGTATGTCGGTCTCGATGCCGGCGGCGACGACCAGATGCTGAAGGCAGGGGACACGATTGCGATGACGCAGTCGGCGATCGTCCTCGAAAACCTGATCAGCCAGTTCCTTTACAGTAAGGCGGCCGATGCCGGCGGGTCGAAGGCGGGGGCTGCTGCTGCGCCCGCCACGCCGGCGCCGTCGCCGACACCCGCGTCCACTCCCGCGTCCGCAGCAGCAAGCGGCGCGGCGGCGGGTGCCGGCGGCTGAAGCTACGCAGGGCAACGAAAGTCAACGGAGAACAATAATGCAGACCACACGTGCGAAAAGCGTCTCGCTCGCCGTCGCAGCCGTCTTCACGATGGCTGGGTGCGCGACCGTTACGACGCCGACGCCGGGCGATCCGCTCGAGGGCCTGAACCGGACGGTGTTCAAATTCAACGATACCGTCGATACCTATGCGCTCAAGCCCGTGGCCAAGGGCTATCAGTACGTCGTGCCGCAGCCGGTGCGATCGAGCGTGACGAACTTCTTCTCGAATATCGGCGACGTCTACATCGCCGCGAACGAACTGCTGCAGATGAAGGTGGCCGACGGGGTCGGCGACATCATGCGCGTCGTCATCAACACGCTGTTCGGGGTGGGCGGCCTGTTCGATGTCGCGACGGTCGCGAAGCTGCCGAAGCACGCCGCCGATTTCGGCACCACGCTCGGCCATTACGGGGTGCCGCCGGGGCCGTATCTCGTGCTGCCGCTGCTCGGACCGAGCACGGTGCGCGATGCGACGGGGCTCATCGTCGACTACTATGGAAATCCGCTGACCTATGTGCAGCCCTCGTCGGTCAGCTGGGCGCTTTACGGTGTGAACCTCGTCAACGCGCGCGCGAACCTGCTCACGACGACGGATGTCCTGTCGGCCGCCGCGATCGACAAATATTCGTTCTATCGCGACGCCTATCTGCAGCGACGCAAGTTCCTCATCTCAGACGGGGACAGTACCGCGGCACTGCCGAACTACGACGAGTCGTTGCCGCAATACGACGAAAACGCGGCCGGCGCGGCTCCGCCCGCGAGCGGTGCTTCGGCGGCCACCGCGGCGCCGGCCGCCGCCGGGGCCGCATCGGGGGCCGCTGCGAGCGGGGCCGAGGCGACCAGCGTGCCGGGGCAGCAGTATGTGCCGCCGCCTCAACGTACGGGGCTGCCGGTGCTCAAGCTGATTCCGCGCTAAAGCGATCGAACATCGGGGGAAGGCCCCTCGCGTAACACTTCGAAACGACTCTTGCCGTACCGCGGGCGCATCGTCCGAATGTGCATGGTACGGTGAGATACCAAGCTTCGGCTTTTGAAATTCAGGACTGAAGATGAAACGAATTTGGCTTTACCCGCTCGTCACGGCGATGATGTCGGCCGCCGCCCCCGGTTTTGCGCAAACGGCGCAGCCCGTCCAGGTCGCGCAGCAAGCAAGCGTCGATTCGAACTCGCCGGACGCCCTGATCCAGACGGTGACGAACCGCGTGCTCAGCACGATCAAGGCGGACAAGTCGATCAAGAGCGGCGACATCAACCGCATCACGCAGGTCGTGAACGCCGAGATCCTGCCATACACGGACTTCCGTCGCACGACGCAGCTCGCTGCCGGCCGCGCGTGGCGCACGGCTACGCCGCAGCAGCAGGACCAGCTCGTCGAGCAGTTCAAGATGCTGCTCATCCGCACCTACTCGGGCGCCTTGTCGCAAGTGAAGGATCAGACCGTCCAGTTCAAGCCGTTCCGGGCCGACCCGGGCGCGACCGACGTCGTCGTGCGTTCGGCGGTGATCAACAACGGTCAGCCCGTCGAGCTCGACTATCGCCTCTACAAGACGCCTCAGGGCTGGCGCGTCTACGATCTGAACGTTGCCGGCGCGTGGCTGATCCAGGCTTACCAGCAGCAGTTCAACGAAAAGATCAACGAGGGCGGCGTTGCCGCACTGGTGCAGTTCCTGACGCAGCGCAACGAGCAGCTCGCTGCGGGCAAGCAGCCGTCGTGAGCATGGCGATGAGCCGGTTCGAAACGGGAACGACGCTGACGCTCGCCGGGGCGAGCGCAGCGCTCGCGGCCGGCCTCGCGCGTATCGAGGCCGGCGCGCTCGGGGTCGACTGCGCACCGCTCGTGCAGTACGACTCGTCGGCGCTCGCCGTCTTGCTGGCATGGCAGCGCGCCGCCCAAGCGCGCGGCGCCACCTTCGACATCGAGAATCTGCCTGCCGGCTTGGCTGCACTGGCCCAGGCCTATGGCGTGGACGCGCTCGTGGCGCCACGACATCGCAGCGCGCAAGACCCCGTTTCGGCCTCGGCCTGAGCGGACGCAACCCGCGGGGCGTACGAGGCGCCGTGGACCGCTGAGCGGCTGCTCGTCTCATTTTCCGCCGGCCCCCTCCTTGCTGCGCACCTGACGGATCTGCCGTCCGGTCGCAGCGCGGCCCCGCCATGCGACTTGGCCTATAATCAACCGTTTTTCGGGCCGCCGATTCTGGCCCCAATGATCGGACCAGAGTCAGTGCGCGAGGGGTAACGGGCCGGTAACGGGCCGGGGACGGGCCGGGGACGGGCCGGCGTCAGCGGACGGGCGTCAGTCGGGCGTCAGTCGGTGGGGCATCGGCAGATGAGCCGGCGCGCTTGGCTAACGGGTGCAGCGTCGGGTGCAGCGTCGAGCCGGCCGCGCGAAGTGCTCGTGCACACACACTTGAGTCCAACACACGGCGCGGCGCTTCAAACGCTGCGCATATTCATGTCAGCCATAGAAATCCGCAACGTCAAGAAGCGCTACAAGGCGCTCCAAGCGCTCAAGGGCGTCAGCTTGACGGTCGAGGAGGGCGAGTTCTTCGGCCTGCTCGGCCCGAACGGCGCCGGCAAGACTACGCTCATCAGCATTCTCGCGGGGCTCGCGCGGCCCGACGAAGGCACCGTGCTCGTGCGCGGTCACGACGTCATCCGCGATTTCCGCGCCGCGCGCCGGGCGCTCGGCGTGGTGCCGCAAGAGCTCGTGTTCGACCCGTTCTTTACGGTCCGCGAGACGCTGCGTATCCAATCGGGCTATTACGGGCTGCGGCACAACGACGACTGGATCGACGAGGTCATGGCGAACCTCGATCTCACCGAGAAGGCCGATGCCAACATGCGTGCGCTTTCGGGCGGCATGAAGCGGCGCGTGCTCGTGGCGCAGGCGCTCGTACACCGGCCGCCCGTCATCGTGCTCGACGAGCCGACAGCCGGCGTCGATGTCGAGCTGCGCCAAACGCTCTGGAAGTTCATCTCGCGCTTGAACCGCGAAGGCCACACGATCGTCTTGACGACGCATTACCTCGAAGAGGCCGAGTCGCTCTGCGACCGCATTGCGATGTTGCGGCGCGGCGAGGTGGTCGCGCTCGAGCGCACGAGTACGCTGTTGCAGCGCTTTGCGGGGATGCAGCTGTTCGTGCGTCTTGCACAAGGTGTGTTGCCGGCCGAGCTGCGCGCGCTCGAAATCGAGCCCGCTGCGCCGGGCGTGCGTACGCATCTGTTGCGTCTCGCGAGCTACGACGACGTGGAGCGCATTCTCGGGCAGTGCCGCGCCGCGGGTTGTACATTCGACGAGATCGACGTGCGCAAGGCCGACCTCGAAGATGTCTTCGTGCAGATGATGAACGGACCGGAACTGGTCGAGGGACTGGCATGAGCGGGTTTCGCACACTGTTCTACAAGGAAATTCTGCGCTTCTGGAAAGTGTCGTTCCAGACGGTGCTCGCGCCGGTCATCACGGCGCTGCTCTACCTCACGATCTTCGGTCATGCGCTGCGCGGGCACGTCGAGGTGTATCCGGGCGTGGAGTACACGAGTTTTCTGATTCCCGGCCTCGTGATGATGAGCGTGTTGCAGAATGCGTTCGCCAACAGCTCGTCTTCGCTGATTCAATCGAAGATCACCGGCAACCTCGTGTTCGTCCTGCTGCCCCCGCTCACGCATTGGGAGATGTACGGCGCCTACGTGCTCGCGTCGGTCGTGCGCGGGCTGTGCGTCGGTCTCGGCGTGTTTGTCGTGACGATCTGGTTCATTCCCGTGAGTTTCGTCGCGCCGCTGTACATCATCGCGTTCGCGGTGCTCGGTTCGGGCATCCTCGGCACGCTTGGCCTCATCGCCGGCATCTGGGCCGAGAAGTTCGACCAGCTCGCCGCGTTCCAGAACTTCCTGATCATGCCCCTCACGTTCCTCTCGGGTGTGTTCTACTCGACGCATACGCTGCCCGATCTGTGGCGGCACGTCTCGCGGCTGAACCCTTTTTTCTACATGATCGACGGCTTTCGCTACGGTTTTTTCGGGCTATCGGATATCGATCCGCTCGCGAGCCTTGTCGTCGTCGCCGGTTTCTTCGCACTGCTTGCGGCTTTTGCGATGCGTTTGCTCGCATCGGGCTACAAGCTGCGCCACTAGGATGAACTCAACATGTTGCCGACTCCTCATCAGGTCAAGCAATACATCGCCGCCGGGCTTGCGTGCACGCATCTCGAAGTCGAC
>CBJMQH010000338.1:0-6101 GCA_966431825.1 uncultured Trinickia sp. | reverse complement strand
GGCCGTTTTTGGTGTCGGTGGAGAAGAGGGTGGGGGGGGGTGTGGGCCAAACCCCCCACCCGCGGCGGAAAATGGCGAATCGCCGGCGTCGAGCGTCGCGCGTCCGACGGGCGTCTTGCCGATGAACGGGTTCGTCCCGGGCAGCGGTGCGGCGCCGATGCGACGCAGTGCGTTGTCCCAGTTGGCCGGCACGTTGCCGCGGCTGCCCGCGCTGGCCGCGGCGGGCGCGTGAGCGGCGAGCAGCGAGCGGCGCATATACGTTGCGGCCAGCGCGAGCTGACCCTCGGCACGATAGAGCCGGCCGATCGCGGCGAGTGCGTCGGGGTCATTGGGTGCGGCACGCAACAGCCGCCGCACGAGCGTTTCACCGAAGGCAAAGTCCTTCGCACTGCTTGCAGATGCGAGGGCCGCCGTGATGAGGCCAGCGTCCTCGGGCCGACGCGCAAGCGCGATGCGGTAGCAGGCAAGCGCGTTCGCATCTTCGCCTGCGCTCGCATAAAGGCGTGCGAGCGCCGCTTGCAGATCGGGGTCGTCGGGCATGGCGGTCAACCACGGCGACAGTCGCTCGTAGGCGCCGGCGAGATCGCCGTTATCGCGCGCAGCGTCCGTCTGACGGACGACGATCGCGAGATTGAGCTTGTCGAGCGCTGCGTGCTGTTCGGTCGTCATGCGCGTTGCCGACAGCTCCCGCATGACGGCATCGAGCGCGCCGTCGGCGTGCGTGGCGAGCAAAATGCCCGCGTACTGCAACAGCAGATCCGTGTTGCCAGGTGCCGCGGCGAGTGCATCCCGCACGAGCCCGATCGCCTCGCTGGGGTTGCCGATCTGGGCGTAGGCGGCAGCCAGTGCGCCAATCAGCTCCGGGTTGCGTCCCGCAACGGCGTGCGCCGCGCTGAGCGTCGCGCTTGCGCGCTGCATGTCGCCACCGCGTGCGAGCTGCGTGGCGAGCTCCGCCTGCTGATGGACCCACAGGCGCCGCTGCAGACTCGTCATCGCGTCGGTGCGCGCATCGGCCGGCACGCCTTCGAGGAGGGCGAGCCCGCGGCTCCAGTCGTGCGTTTGCGCGGCGAGCAGGGCGCCGGCGTAGCGCGCATCGGCCATCTCGGGGTGCGTGGCGATCAGTCCGTCCATCATCGCCGTTGCATTGGCGATGGCCCCTTCGCGCACGTAGATGCGCGCGAGGTCCAGGCGCAGCCACGGGTCGCCCGGGTTCGCGAGCAGGGCGTCTTCGAGCAGGCTGCGCGCGCGGCCGAAATCCCCGCGCGCCTCGGCGGTTTTTGCCTGTGCCGCCAGCGCCTCGCCGCGCAGCCGGTCGGCACCGCCGGCTTTCGCCTGCTGGTCCGCGCTCAGCTGTTGCGCGAATTCGAGTGCCTCGTCGCCGCGGCCTTGCGCTGCCAGTGCACCCACGAGCCCGCGGATCGCATCGGGATTGTCGGCCTGCCGACGCAATGCCATCCGGTAGGCCTGTTCCGCCGCCCCGGCGTTGCCGTTGGCAAGCAGCATCTCGCCGAGCTGAACCTGTGCGGTGACGTCGGATGGATTCGTCGCGATCGCGCGTTCGAACAAGCGCTTGGCCGTCGCAAAGTCGCCGTTGCTGCGTGCGCCGATCGCCTCGCTCGTGTCGGCCCAGTAGCTGGCGCTCGTGAGCGCCTCCTTCCAGCGGGCCGGATTCGCACTATGCGAGACTGCGCGCTCCAGGTAGCTCCGTGCTTCGCCGAACCGCTCGCGCTTCAACGCGATGACGCCCATGCCGCCGAGCGCGTCGCCGTCCTGCGGCGCTTCCTCGAGAACCGCCGCGAACTGCTTCGATGCGGCCGCCAAATCGCCGCCCTCGAGTGCGGCATACCCTGCCGCTACGGCGCGCCCGCGGGCCCCCGCGGCGGCATTGCGGGCTGCACGCGCCTGCGCATCCTTGTCCTGCTGCGCCATCGCGTCGAAACGCGCTTGCACGGCCGCGTCGTCCGGCGCGGCCCGCAGATACGCCTCATAGAGCGGTGCGTCGGTTGGCCGTGCGCCAAGCCACAGCAGCGCGGCGCGCCAACTCTTGCGAGCGGCAGCGGCCACGGCCGCATCGTTCGAAAGCGCGGCCAGCTTGGCGATTCCTTCGCGGCGCGTCGTGTCCCGATAGGTCAGGTGTTGAGCGTAGGCGAGTGCGAAACGAGGATCGTCGTGCTGTTCGGCCGCGAGCGTTTCCAGGCCGCGGCGTGCCTTGTCCCAACCTTGCGGTGTGGCCGCGAGGGCCTGGTAGTACTCGAGCCGCAGCTCGGGTGCGGCAGGCGCACCCGCGAGCGCGCGCTCGTACTGCTGCGTCGCGGCGGCGCTTTGGCCCGTCTGGGCGAGGCGGCGTGCATCGTCGATCGTCTGGTCCCGAGCGCTGTGCTCGCCGAGCCGGCGCGCAAGCTCATCGAGTTGTGCGTAGTTCGGTGCCGCGGCGCGCAGGCGGGCAAGATACTGCTGTGCACCGGCCGCATCCTTGCGGTCGGCAAGGACGATGCCCATGCCGTAAAGCGCGTCGGCCTGGTTGGCGTCGACGCTCAATACTTTCTGCCAAGCCTGCTCGGCCAGATCGCCGCGGCGGTGGGCCTGCCAGTATTTACCTTGCGCGACGAGGGCGCCGAGCGGGTCGGTCGATTTCGGGGTCTGCTCGAGCGCGAAAGCCGGCACGCTGTGCACGGCGGCAAGACTCAAGGCGAGTGCGATGGCGTTCAATCGCATCGGTTTCTCCATGTCGGCACGAGGTGGCCGTTCGCGTCGAAGCGATAGCGGCCGTCGATGAATCCGGTGCCGAACAAGCCCAGCACACGATCGTAATAAACAGGGGGATGCCCGGGCGGCGCATCGGCCTCGAGCGCGTCGAGACGCACGCGGGCCAGGGCGGCTTCGTGAGCGTCGCCGCGCGCGGCGAGATACGGTGCCAGCGCCCCCCAGTACGCGAGGGACCCTTCGCCGAGCGAATCGCCCGTTGTGGTGGCTACGCGTTCGGGGGCGATACCGGTCTGCGCGAGCTTCGCGCCCATGCCGCCGAGAATGGCGAGCCACGGTTTGGCGAGCGCATCGGCACTCGAACTGAGGCCGGCCCAGAGATAGACGCGAATCGCGTCGTAGCTGCCGAGGTCGCCCGTTTTCGGATCGACGGCGAAGCGCCCCGCCTGCCAGGCCACCCAGTCCGGTGCAAAGCCATGCGGCGCACTCGCTTGCAGCAGTGTCAGCGTGTTCTGTGCGATGGCATCCCACGGCCCGGCGGCGTCGATCGATGCGAGGCCGCGTAGAACCGGCAGCGGCAAGTAACTCGGATTGAGCCGCGTGAGCGTCGGCGTGCGAAACCCGTTCGGCGCCGGCAGCAGCATGGCACCGAGTCCGGCGACATCGACGACTTCGTCACGCACGATGCGCGCTGCGAGTGCGCGTCCGAGCGCCGTGTACTCGGGGCTGTGCCAGAGGCGGCCGGCCTGCAGCAGATCGTAGGCGAGCCACAGATCGGCATCGGCGGCGGCGTTCGGATCGACGACGCCCACCGAACCGTCGGGCCGCGCGCCCCACAGCCAGGCCGGCAGCGTCATGTCGGCCACTTCGAACCGGTTTGCTGCCAGATGTTTGCGCGTCCAGGCGAGCAGCCGGTCGAACGTCGGCCGATCATTGGCGACGAGCGCGAAGAACATGCCGTAAGCCTGGCCTTCGGAGGTCGTGCGCGGGACCGGCGTCGTATAGTCGAGGACACGCCCTTCGCCATCGACGAACTGTGCGACGAAGCGCGTGTAGAGCGGCCACGATGGGCAGGCGCCGGCGGCGGAAGCGGCGCAGCCGAGCGTGAGAAGTGCCATCGATGCGACGGCGTGACGCGAGGGCAGGTCCATGCTTCAGCGGCCCAGGCGGCGTGCGGCGAGCGCGCGCAGCATACGGTAGAACAGCGCGCCGATGACGATCGCGGCGAAGACGCCGCCGAGCGCGAGCAACAGCGGATGCTTCGACAGCGCCCAGCGCAGGTACTGCTGCAGCGTGAGCCGGCCCACGTAGTACACGTCTCCGTTCGACGTCACGGTCACGGTGCGCCCGTGTACGACGGCCGTGGCGCCCTGGATGTGCGGGAGCACGTCGGCGTCGAGCAAAGCCGCGCTCAGATCGTCGGTAGACGTGCCGGGCGCGGCGATCATCGCGACGACGCTGCGGCCTTCGTGCAGCGGCGATTCGAAGCCCGTCAACAGCGCGTCGCCCTGCGTGCCGACCACGGCAAGGCTTGCGCTCGCCGGCGTGCGCACGACGCCGCGCTCGCCGTGCCACCAGTCTTCGACCTTGTAGGCGATGTCGGCCACTTCGAATGCGCGGCTGTCGCGATCGCCCGAAAACGAGATCGACTTCGCCCAGCGTTGCAAGAGCGGCTGCCGCCCCGGTGCGCCCAGAACGATCAGGTCCTTGTCGGCAAGCGTGGTGATGGCGTCCGGCTGCGCGACCGTCACGCCGTTCACGGGAAAGCCGGTCGACGCACCCATCCGCCCCATCGCCAGCAGGTAGAGGCTCAGATCGCTCGTATCGGCATCGTCCGGCAACACGACGGCCGTTTCGGAAAGATCGGCGAGACGCGTGAACGGGAAGCCGCTGTTGGCGAATGCGGCGAGGTCCGGCAGGGCCATGTAGTGCGGGAACGCAGAGAGGTCGATCGTCGAATTCGGATCGATCGAGCCCATCACGTTGTCGAGCAGCCGGCTATGACATTCGCCGGTGTCGGGGATGTCATAGAAGAAGTGCAGGCGCAACTGCGCTTGGGGCGTGAGCAGCAACGCCGGCACATGCAGACGGTGATGCGCCGTGGCCGTGCCGTCCGCGGTGCTTTCGCCGAAATAGCGCAGCGGATCGAAGATCGAATCGTGCCGGGCCGGGATCGTGAACGACTGGACGAAGCCGTCGTTGACGCTCACCTGAAGCGACGAGCGATCCGGTGTGGGCCGCACCGTGTAGCGATAGCGCAGATCGATCGGCGCGCCCTGGCTTTGCCACATGAACAGATCGGGCGGCACGCGCAGATTGATCGGAATAGCGCCCGTGTTGTAGCCCGATACGTTCAGCGTTTGCGGGTCGGCGAGTTCGCCGAGATGCACGGGGCGGTCGGTCGGCAGCCAGTTCGGCGCGTCGTACGGCACGCGCGGTGTCAGCTCCGTTGCATGGGAAATCGTCACGCTCTGGCCCGACAGCGTGCGACCGCCGATGCCGAGCGCTTTGGCCGCCACCTTCAGTTCGGCGTCGTCGCGGCCGAGCACGAGCAGCAGTTTGCCCTGCGCGGGGGCCGGGCGATCGACGACGGCGATCGTCGGGCCGGCGAGGGCGGGCAGCGTTACGCCGGCCGGCGCGTTCGTCTGCGTCGCGAGGACGACCGCGTTGCCCGAAGGCGGCAGCGCATCGCGTTGCGCCGGAAAGCGGGCGCCGCGGTAGCCGGCCTGGGCGCCGAACCACGAGGCGACGATGCCGGCGGCTTCGAGCGCAGCGTTGCCCGGTTGCTTCGCGAAGACGAACGGCAATTCCAGGCGGCGCACGTCGCGCCGATCGAAGAACGGACGCGGCAGCGCGGCGAGATCGGCTTTTTCCGGCAGGGGCGCGTAGGTGAGTTCGAGCGCGCTTGCGTTGCTGACCGTAGCCCAGAGCGACGAGTGCGCGGGATCTTCGCACTTGCGCGTGTAGTGGCCGATCAGCTGTACGTTCAGATGGTTGAACTCGGTGATGAAGCGCGGATCGATCGTGACGTCGCGCGAGACGGGCATGCCGGCCTGCTCGGTCGGCAACGGCAGCGTTGCGATAACCTCGCCGTTGACGAGCACGTTCAACTGCGACAGGTCGGGCAGCAACGCACGCGAGTAACTGTAGATCAGATGCAGGACCGCACCGGTTACCACCTCGTCGCGTCGGATCGAAAACGCCACGCCGTTCTGTCCGTCCACGCCGCGCAGTTGCAGCGGGTCGAGTGCGCCGAGCTGGCTGAAGAAGAGACTTTGTCGACGCCCGCCGGGCACGAGCACGCCGGGGTCGGCCGTCGTCGGCAGGACGGGGGCGGCGGCTTTCGCCGCGGCGATCGGCGAGACGGCGGGCGCAGCGAGGCCGGCTTGTACGAGTGC
>CBJMQH010000337.1:0-6123 GCA_966431825.1 uncultured Trinickia sp. | reverse complement strand
ATTGTTCGAATGCTCGCGAACGGCCTTCTGCCGGCATATTGTCCGACGATTGCGTTTGCACATCATGCCGGGTAAGGATTCTCTGAATCTGGAGTAAGGAACGCCGTCAATGACCGGCTGCACGTATGCGCCATGGGCTTGGCGGTGCACGTACACGCTTATTCCGACATCGGACAGCATTGCGCTTCTCCTCGAAGTCGCTAAAGATCACAGGCCGGCAACCGTAAACGCAGAGAGAGCGTATTCGAATGGCGCGGCGTCATGTACCGTCGGCAGAATGTTGGCGGGATGACGATAAAAGGGATCGCGCGTCCAAACGCGCGACAGGACCGGCGAAGTGAACGCGTAGGCTGCGCGGTAACCGCGCGGCCTTCGGCGTTTGCGTAGGTGACTGCAAAAGGACGAGAAGAAATGCAGCTCGGGAGTTCGCTCTCCTATGGGAGAAGCAGGGTGCGTGCGCGCGCGAGCGTGAACAGGCGGGGCGCTGGCGTCGCTCGTTGCCTGGGCCGTCTCATCTTCCTGCTTCAGGCGCTGTTGCTCCCGGCGGCTCACGCGGCGGCCGAGACGAATGTGCTGCGCGTGCTCGCGTGGCCCGGCTACGCCGACCGCGATGTCGTGAAGGCGTTCGAAAAGCGCTTCGATGCGCGTGTCGAAGTGACGTTCGTCGATTCGGACGAAGCCCTCTGGGAAAAGATGCACGAAGGCTCCGAACCCCGGTTCGATGTGCTGGCGGCCAATACCGCCGAAATCCGCCGATATACGCTCGAGCATTTGCTCGTGCCGCTCGATTTGGCGAGCTTGCCGAATACGCAGCGACAATTGCCGCGGTTTCGTGCACTGGGATCGATTGACGGGCTGACGACGAACGGCAAGGTCTATGCGATTCCTTTCACGTATTCGTCAATGGGCCTTATTTACGATCGCAAGCAAGTTCCGGTTCCACCGCGCTCGATGAACGAGCTGTGGAACCCGCGTTACCGGGGCAAGGTGCTTGATTTCAACAGCGCCCAACACAATTTCTCGTTTACGGCGCTGGCGCTCGGGCTGACGCACCCGTTCGACCTGTCCGACGCGCAGGTCAAAACCATCGCACGCAAGCTCGTGGATCTGCGTCGCAATCTGCTCACGTATTACACGCTGCCCGAGGAAGCTACCGCCGTCTTCATGCAACACAAGGTCGCGCTTATGTTCGGGAACTACGGGACCCAGCAGCTCGCGTTGTTGCGCAGAGCCGGTGCCGATGTGGGCTACGTCATACCCGACGAGGGCGCGCTGGCGTGGCTCGACTGTTGGGCGATGAGCGAAGGGGCGTCGAACCGGCCGCTCGCACTCGCTTGGATCAATTACATGCTGGAACCGGAGGTGAGCGGTCTGCTCACGCAGCGGCAGGGGTTGGCGAACACGCTCGCCACTTCGCCTGTGGGCGATGGCGACGGCGACGGGGCACACCTCGTCTGGCTGCAGACCGTGGAGAACACCGAGGTGCGCGAGTCGTTGTGGAGCCGCATCGTCTCGGGGGACCGGCCGGAGCGTTTCCGATGATGCGGCCCGGACTGGCATTCAAGTTGTCGCTGCTACTGGCCTGTATCGGTGTGGCGGCGTCGGGGGCGACCGGCTTTTACGCATACCACGCGAATCGCGCCATGCTGGTGGGCGAGGCCGGGCGCAATCTGCTCACTTCGACGGAACTGCTTGGTCAGCGTTTCTCGGTCGCGGTCGACGATATGTCGGCGGACGCGCTCGTGTTGGCGACAATGCCGTCATCGACGCTCGTCGCGCGATCGGCGGACGAGGCGCGGACGAAGCCCGATCAGGCACGGCTCGCTCAGGTGTTTGCGAGTTTCATGCAGCACCATCCCGAGTATCTGCAGGTGCGGCTCATTTCGAGCGATCACTTCGGACTCGAGCGGATTCGTTTCGATCGCGATGCGCAGCGGATCGTGAGGGTCGAAGGCGAGGATCTGCAGGAGAAGGGCCAGTTCGCCTACGTCTTCGATACGCTCGCCATGGCGCCCGGCCACCTCTACATCGGCCCGATCACGATCAACCGCGAACAGGGTTCGCATGGGGCGGAGGGCAAGCCGATCCTGCGCCTCGCGACGCCGATCGCCGCACCGGGCGGGAACGTGGTGGGCGTGGTGGTTCTCGATGTCGACGTTGCGGTGTTGCTCAACCTGTTGCACGCCGATTTGCCCGCAGGCTATGAAATGTATCTGGCGAACGAGTGGGGGGACTTTCTCGTCCATCCCGACGCCTCGCAGGCATTCGGCTTCGAGAACGGCCGCCGCGTGCTGATGCAGGACAGCTTTCCCGCAACGAAGCCGCTCTTCGAGCATACGAAACCGAGTGTGACGATCAACGGGCTCGCTGAGCCGCAGCAGGCGCCGGACAGAGTGCTGGCGTTCGTGCGACGGCCGTTCGGTGCGTCGGCGGGCAGCCGCTTCATCGTGTTCGGGCTGGGCAAACCGCTATCGGGGGTGCTGGGCGGCGCCGAACAGCTCGGTAACCGTATCGTGCGGATGGTACTGGTTTCGAGCGTATTGGCGCTTGCGCTTGCGGTACTGTTTGCGCGCGCGCTGACCAAGCCGCTGCAGATCCTCACGCATGCCGCGACCCACTTCTTTTCGGAAAGCGCGATGGCGGCGCTGCCGCTTAGGCGTACCGACGAGATCGGTGTGCTCGCACGCTGCTTCGACGGCATGCGGCGCGAGATCAAGTCGCAAGTGGATGCGCTTCACCACAACCAGGACCGCCTCGCGCATCTGGCCAATCATGACGGGCTGACGAGCCTGCCGAACCGCATGCTGTTCATGCAACGGCTCGAAGCCGCGGTGAAGGACGCCGCGGCGAACGGCGAAGCGCTCGCCGTGCTCTTTGTCGATCTGAACGGCTTCAAGCAGATCAACGATCGGCTCGGGCATGCGGTAGGCGATGCGGTGCTGATTGCGGTGGCGCGCCGCCTGGAACACGTGCTGCCGGGTAGTCACACCGTGGCGCGGCTGGGCGGCGCCGAATTCATCGTGCTTGCTCGGGGCCTCGATGCAGCGGACTTGGCACCGGCGCTGGCGGCGCGGATCGTGCGCGCGCTCGACAACGATCTGTCCGTGGACGGACAACAGGTGACGGTTGGGGCCAGCGTCGGGATCAGCGAATTTCCTGGCGATGCCTCCAGTGCACGGGATCTGCTGCTGACGGCGGACGTCGCGATGTACGCGGCAAAGGCCAAAGGACGGGGCACTTGGCTCCGCTATGCCGAGCTGCCCGAAGCGCAGCGGATCGTTACCGCCGGCGCGAAGGTGAGCACGGACGTGCAGGTCTGAGGTGCGGCCTGTGCTCGGTGGCGTGTTCTTCGGACCCGGGGGGCGCGGCTCAACACAGCGCGAACTCGATTCGCGCAGCCTGAGGCGGCGGCGCCGATACCTGCGCGATGGTGTCGGCCGTCGCCTCGAAGTCGACTTCGAACAAGCGAACCGCAGACACGCTCCCGGCGTATTCGGCGAACACGGCTTGTAGGGGATCGTCATCATGCAGCGTGGCGAGCGCATAAAGCCATCGGCCGTTGCATAGTGCGTTGTACACGTGCCTCAGTAGCGCCGCACACAGTGCCGGGTCGTTGTCGTCGACTGCGATAAACGCGAGATAAACGTACGGCAGCGGCTCGCCGGCAGCAGGCAGTCGCGGCAGGCCACGCAGTGACGCGAGCAGGTTATACGGCCTGCGAATGAAAGTCATCGGACGCGCATAGCGCTCGACGTGTGCTTGCCGCAACGTCGCTTGGTCCCACGCCGCCATGACTGCGCGTATTTCGCCGCGTTTCATCACGATAAAGAAGTCTTCCGCGCGCAGCGTGTCGCAACGGCCGCCGGGCAAGAAGTCTCCGACAGTGAGCACCGGCGCCCAACGGTACGCCGCATTGCGGCGGTTCAGGAATGCCACGACGGCCGGTAGCTCGGCGGCATTCGCCCGCCGTATCGCCGTGCCTTGCACCGTCAATGCGGGCTGCGCTCGCCTGAGCCGGAGTGCGCGCGCGAACAAGCGGGCCCGCGGCAAATAGTGCGGCAGGCCGGCCCGGCCGCCCGTGAGACTGCCGAGTGCTCTTTCGTTATCCTCATAAACGAGCGTGTAGCAAGGCGCCGGATCGGCCTCGTGCAGTGTGCGCAGAAAGCGATAAACCCGTGCAAGCAGTATCCCGTTTCGATGGTCGCGATGGATGCGCAGGTCCGACAAGTAGGCCGTGTGCCTCGGCTTTCCATCGAGAAATGCCGTGGAAACCGAACGCGTGCCTGCTGCGAGGATCTGACCGGTACTTGTGTCTCGGCCTACGATGACTTCGGCCCGCTCTCCTTGCAATCGGCAAGCAGCGAAATAGGACGGCTCCCGGCGAAGGCTGATAGCGGCAGCGCCCTCGATCCAATCTTGTGCCATGCGCTCGCGCAACTGAGCGTCGTCGTCGGGGCGCGCCAAGGAAAATTCGTAGCGTTTCATCGGTTCAAGCGTGCGGTCTCGCGCACGAGTGCGTTACTGTTTCGCTCGCAGCGGCGTGAAGGCATAGCGCAGCCAGCCCACCGTCATGCGAAAAAGCGAGGGCATGCTGGCAAAGGCAAAGCGCAGCGTATCGAAGGCGAGCCGGCGGCGGCTCATGCCGGCCGCGAGATCGCATCGACAGAGCGCGCGCGTGTAGCGGACGATGTCCGTCAGCAGGTAGCCCGTTGCGAGCAGCAGCGCAGCCGCCCGAACCGGATACGCCGGGCCGCCTATCGCGGTTGCGGTGACGGCCACGTCGCAATGATCAAGCTCTTCGCGTGCGTGCCAGCGCCACATCTGGGCTTGCAGCGCATTGGACGATCCGATCAAGTTGTCCTTATGAACAATTTCGTGGGACAGCAACGCGGTCAACTGCTCGAACGCAGCGACGAGTGCGAGGCGCATCGGCACGCTGAATTGGCCCAGTTCATTTGTGACCTGTGCGGCGCGTTCGGCGATGACCGCGGCGGCGGGCATGGCGGCGATCAAGGCGGCGTTGTAGCGCTCGTGTGCACGGCGATGGGCGCACTCCTCTTTAATGAATCGATCGATTTCGCTGTTGAGTGCCGGTGCCAACGCAATCGGCACCGATGCGCGCCAGCTATCGAGCGTGTCGATAAGGAAGGTCTCTGCCGCCGGCAATATCAAGGACAACGCATCGAATAACCGGCTACCGACGGACGTCCCGTTCCAGTGTGCATCCATGATTTTGTCCCTGGGGTGTCAAACGTCGGCGTCGCGATGCGACGCGACGGGAGCGGGCGAGGCCGATGAGGCCGGGTCGTGCGGTTCGGCAGGCCAGCGTCTCGGCCCTTGCATGAGCCAGCGGCGTGCGAACGTGTGGTAGGGGAGCGGCGAAGCGCTCGCGTCCGCTTGCATGCGACGAGAGGCGAAGTACCACGGCAATCCAGGTTCGAGATGGTGAACGCGATGCAATGAACGGTGCAGCGTCAGCCACCCGAGACCAAGAGGCAGAACGACGTCGAGCGTGAGCGCGCCTGCATTGCGAGGTCGCTCGGGCGCATGACGGGCGATGGGCGCGTTGTAGTGTTCGGCCTGCGTCAGGATGAAATCGAGCCATGAGGACAATGCGAGCGGCAGCAGATAGGCACAGACGACCGTCATTGGCGCGCATAGCGCGGCGGCGGCGACCGCTGCCGCGAAAGCGGTCATCGCAAAGAATGCGACGCTGCGCGCGCGATGTCGCGCGCGAGGCACGAACGTCAAACCGACGCGATTGATGTGGAAGGCGACCCACAGCACTTCGACGGGCGCGAGCAGCCAGATCCAGCGCGTGCGCCAGCTCAGTTGATAGAGCTGACCTTCCGGGTCCGCATCGGTGCAGGTCGCGCGATGGTGCTGGTAGTGGAAGTAGCGATTGCAGACGAAGTTAATGCCGAACAACGCCGCACACGCGATGCCTACGGTGTCGTTGAGATACCGATTGCCGAGAAATGTGCGATGGACACAAAGATGCTTTGCTTCCTGACAGCCGATGAGCAGCAGTGCCTGCGGGATGGACAGCAGCACCGCGAGAACCGGCACGCCCGCCGTTGCATAGGCGATCAGTGCTGTATTCGTTGCAACGGCACATAGAAA
>CBJMQH010000336.1:0-6156 GCA_966431825.1 uncultured Trinickia sp. | reverse complement strand
GCAGGACCCCGACCGCCGCACCCGGCCCGACGTGGTGGTGTCGCTGTCGACTGACGAGGCGTGACGTGCGTTGCCCTACGGCAGCACGTGATCGCGATACATCTCTCGCAGTCTCACCTTCAGCAGCTTCCCGGTGGCGGTGTGAGGCAGTTGCTCGACGAACACGACATCGTCGGGCACCCACCACTTCGCGACCTTGCCGGCGTAGAACGCAAGCAGCGCCTCGCGCGTAAGCGTGGCACCGGGCCGCTTCACGACCACGAGCAGCGGACGTTCGTCCCATTTCGGATGCGGGCACGCGATGCACGCGGCCTCGGCCACATCGGGGTGCGCCACCGCGATGTTTTCGAGTGCGCTCGAGCTGATCCATTCGCCGCCCGATTTGATGACGTCCTTGCTGCGGTCCGTGATCTCGAGAAAGCCGTCGGCATCGATCGTCGCCACGTCGCCGGTCGGAAACCAGCCGTCGACGAGTGCCGACTCTTCACGCCGGAAATACCGGTCGATGACCCAGGGCCCGCGCACATGGAGATCGCCGAATGCGACGCCGTCGCGCGGCAGCGTCTGTCCGTCTGCACCGACGATCTTCATATCGACGCCGCAGATGACGGTGCCCTGTTTTTCGAGCAGGCGCCGCCGCGCATCGAGCGGACGCTGCCACTGCGCCTGATTCAGACGCGCGAGCGTGCCGAGCGGCGAGAGCTCGGTCATGCCCCAGGCGTGGATGACGCGCACGCCGTAGTCTTCCTCGAATGCGCGCAGCATCGCCGGCGGACAACACGAGCCGCCGATCACGGTCCGCTCGAGCGACGAAAAGCGCGCACCGCGTTCGCTCACGTGAGCGAGCAGCCCCATCCAGACGGTCGGCACGCCGGCCGAATACGTCACGCGCTCGGCCTCCATCAGCGTGTAGAGCGACTTGCCGTCGAGATCTTTTCCCGGGAGCACGAGCTTGGCGCCTGTCAAAGGCGCCGCATGCGGAATGCCCCAGGCGTTGACATGGAACATCGGCACGACGGGCAGCACCGAGTCTCGTGCGCACAACCCCATGGCATCGGGAAGTGCCGCGCCGTACGCATGCAATACGACCGAGCGGTGCGAATAAAGCACGCCTTTCGGGTCGCCCGTCGTGCCCGACGTGTAGCACAGATACGACGCAAGACGCTCGTCGAGGTCGGGCCATTCGAAGTCGCCGTCGTGCGCGCCGATCAACGTTTCGTAGCCGAGCAGCTCGGCCGGTATGTCGAGCGCCGCGACGCCGGCATCGTCCGCCAGCGCGATCCAGGCCGATACGTTCGGACATAGCGGTGCGAGCTGGGCGACGAGCGGCGCGAACGTCGTGTCGAAGAGCACGTAGCGATCGTCGGCGTGATTGACGATGTAGGCGATCTGCTCGGGAAAGAGCCTTGGGTTGATCGTGTGGCAGACGGCGCCGAAGCCGGTCGTGCCGTAGTAGATCTCGAGATGACGGTACCCGTTCCAGGCGAGCGTCGCGATCCGGTCGCCGGCTGTGATGCCCTTGCCGATCAGCGCTTGCGCGAGCTGCCGTGCGCGGCGCTCGCAGTCGCGATACGTGTACCGATGGATGTCGCCCTCGATGCGGCGCGAGACGATCTCCGTATCGCCCGCGTACTGCGCCGCATGCCGAATCAGCATCGAAACGTTCAGCGGTACATCCATCATCTGGCCCAGCAGCGGCTTGTCCATCGCGGCAGTCTCCGGCAAGGGGCGTCAAGCGCCGGGCGGATGTGGCGACGCCCGATGGCGCGCCCGGCATCGAATGAAGCGGCGCCTTACAATATCGGCTTACACCGAGGCCCTCAACATGTCGTTTTCCCCAAGCATCGCCGAGCCGTCGGCGTACCTCGCCACGATTGCGCGCTCGCTCGGCACTGCACGCGCGGACTCGTTCGCGCAGCTCGGCCAGACGTTTCACACGCGGTTGCCGGCCGCCCCGTTGCCGGCGCCCTACCTGGTGGGATTCTCGCCCGACGTCGCTCGCCAGATCGGCCTTGACGCGTCGACCGCGACCGACCCCGAATTCGCGGCGCTGTTCAGCGGCAACACGACACCATCGTGGCCGGCCGAGGCCTTGCCGTACGCGTCCGTCTATTCGGGGCATCAGTTCGGCGTCTGGGCCGGGCAGCTCGGCGACGGCCGCGCGCTCTCGCTGGGCGAGCTCGAGCACGATGGTGCCCGCTACGAACTGCAGTTGAAAGGCAGCGGCCGCACGCCCTACTCGCGCATGGGCGACGGGCGGGCCGTGCTGCGCTCCTCGATCCGCGAATTCCTTTGTTCGGAAGCGATGCATCACCTCGGCATTCCGACGACGCGCGCGCTTTGCGTGATCGGCTCCGATCAGCCCGTGCGACGCGAGGAGATCGAGACGGCAGCCGTGGTGACCCGCGTCGCGCCGAGCTTTGTCCGGTTCGGGCACTTCGAGCACTTCTTTGCGGGCGACCGCGCCGATGCGGCGAAGCAGCTTGCCGATCATGTCATTGCGCGCTTCTATCCGGACTGCCGCGACGCGCAAGATCCCTACGCCGCCCTGCTCGGCGAGGTGGCCGAGCGTACGGCGGAACTCGTCGCACAGTGGCAGGCCGTCGGTTTTTGCCACGGCGTCATGAACACCGACAACATGTCGATCCTCGGCCTGACGATCGACTACGGTCCGTTCGGCTTCGTCGACGGTTTCGATGCCAATCACATCTGCAACCATTCCGATTCGCAGGGCCGCTATGCGTATCGCATGCAGCCGCAAATCGCCTACTGGAATTGCTTCTGCCTTGCGCAGGCCCTGCTGCCGCTGATCGGCGCGCACTACGATGCCGATGTGCGCACCGAGCGGGCAATCGCCGATGCGCAAGCGGCGCTCGAGCGCTATCAGGCACGCTTCGGTCCCGCGCTCGAAGCGCGGCTGAGGGCGAAGCTCGGCCTCGCCATCGCGCATGAAGGCGACGACACGCTGATCGACCGCCTGCTCGGCCTCATGCACGCGAGCCGCGCCGACTTCACGCTGACGTTCCGCCGGCTTGCTCGCGTCGCGAAACACGATACAAGCGGCGACGCTTCGGTGCGCGACTTCTTCGTCGATCTCGCGGGGGTCGACGGTTGGCTCGCCGATTATCGTGCGCGCCTCGCACTGGAACCGCGCGACGATGCCGCCCGACGCGCGGCGATGGATCTCGTCCACCCGAAGTACGTCCTGCGCAATCATTTGGCCGAAACGGCGATCCGCCGCGCGAAGGACAAAGACTTTTCGGAGGTCGAACGGCTCGCGGTCGTCCTGCGGCGTCCCTTCGACGAGCAGCCCGAATACGAAGCTTACGCGGCGCTGCCGCCTGACTGGGCCGGCGGGCTCGAAGTGAGCTGCTCGTCTTGATGCAAGGCACCGGTTGCGTTCTGCTTGCGTCTATTTCCTGGCGCGGAACGTATACGGTACTGCGTCCGATACGCTGCGCGCGGTCAATTCGTTTGGCGGGCGCAGCACGCACAACCTGTGCGCGATACATTCGCGCCTTCTTCGGAGACATCTCGACATGACTGAACGCTCTAACGATCCTCATGTGCAACAAGACCCCGCGGGCGAGGCCTATCCGCTCGAAAAGAGCGATGGCGAGTGGCGCAGCTCGCTGTCCGAGATCGAATACGAGGTCACCCGCCATGCGGCAACGGAGCGCCCGTTTACGGGCCGATACTGGGACCACTGGGACAAGGGGGTCTACGATTGCGTCTGCTGCGGCACGCCGCTGTTCGAATCGGCGACGAAATTCGATGCGGGCTGCGGCTGGCCCAGCTACTTCCGCCCGATCAACGGCGAAGTGATCGAAGAGCGCACGGACCGCTCGCACGGCATGCTTCGCATCGAAGTGCGCTGCAAGCAGTGCGGCGCCCATCTCGGGCATGTGTTCGAGGATGGTCCCGCGCCGACGGGCCTTCGCTATTGCATCAATTCGGCTGCGCTACAATTCGACCCCAAGTGACCGGGCTGGGCTCGCGCCGACACGGCGTGCCGTGAGCCCGGTTCTCACGCCCGCACTGGCCCGGTGCGCGCTTCGCCTGGCGAAACGCGCCCCTTTGCATGCCGTCGGGCCTTCGAATCGTCTCCTCTGAGCCTCGGATCTTTAGCTCGCCTATGAAATTTCTCTTCGACCTTTTTCCGATCATTCTCTTTTTTGTGGCGTTCAAGTTCTGGGGCATCTTCACGGCCACGGCGATCGCAATCGGTGCGACCCTCGTGCAGGTGGCCTGGGTTGCCTTTCGCCACCGGAAGGTCGATCCGATGCTTTGGGTCAGTCTCGCCGTCATCGTCGTGTTCGGCGGGGCGACGCTCGTCCTGCACAACCAGAAATTCATCCAATGGAAGCCGACTGCGCTGTATTGGATGTTCGCGCTGGGTCTGCTGATCGCACGCTATGGGTTCCGCAAGAATCTCATCGAAGCGATGATGGGCAAGCAGTTGACCTTGCCCCACCCGGTTTGGGACAAGCTGAACGTGGCCTGGTCGCTGTTTTTCGTGATACTCGGTTTCGCCAATCTCTACGTCGTCGGAAACTTCACCGAGGCGCAGTGGGTCAATTTCAAGGTGTTCGGCACGACGGGCGCGATGGTCGTCTTCATCGTCGCGCAGAGCCTCTGGCTGGCGAAGTATATGAAGGAGGAGTAAGTCATGTCCGACGATTCCGTTCGCGGCGCCGCATCGGCTGACCTGTCGGCCGATGCCTTTGCGGTTGCCTCTGCCGACGCGCGCATCGCGTTCATCGAGACCCGGCTACGCGCCGCACTCGCGCCGGTCGAACTGGCTGTGCGCGACGACAGCGCGCTCCATGCCGGGCATGCCGGCGCCGCGGCGGGCGGGCACTACGCCGTCACGATCGTGGCCTCGGCGTTCGGCGGGAAGCCCCGCGTGGCGCGGCATCGGCTGGTGTATGATGCGCTGGCCGACGTCATGCAGCGGGGCATTCACGCGCTCGCCATTACGGCGCACACGCCGGAAGAGCGCGCCCGCACACAGTCGAGTCTGCCGGCTTGAGCGTCCCCCGTTTGCCGCAACGTCGTACCGGCGGTCGGCTTCGTTGAGAGCGCGAAGCGCCGCACGGCCTTTCACCGATTCTCCCATTCCAGATAGGAACGCTAGGAACTTCCGATGATCCATAACAAGACCCGTGTCTTCGCCCTGCTTGCCGCATTCGCAGCGGCCCCGGCTTTCGCGCAGAACATCGCAGTCGTGAACGGCGTAGCGATCCCGAAGTCGCGCGCCGACGCGCTCGTCGCTCAGGCCGTCAAGCAAGGCCAGACCGATTCGCCGCAACTTCAACAGCAGGTGCGCGAGCAGCTGATCGACCGCGAGATCCTGATGCAGGAAGCGACGCGCGAAGGCGTGCAGAATCGGGCGGACGTGAAGCAGCAGATGGCGCTTGCTCAGCAAACCGTCGTGCTGCGCGCGATGCTCGAGGATTACATGAAGAAGAACACGCCGAGCGACGCTGAAGTGAAGGCGCGCTACGACCAGCTCATCAAGCAGGCCGGCGGCAACGAGTACCACCTGCATCACATCCTCGTCGAGAACGAGCAACAGGCGAAGGACCTGATCGCGAAGATCAAGGGCGGCGCAAAGTTCGAAGACCTCGCCAAGCAGTTCTCGAAGGACCCGGGTTCGGCCAAGAACGGCGGCGATCTCGACTGGAGCAACCCGAAGGCTTACGTGCCCGAGTTTGCCGCTGCTGCACAGAAGCTGAACAAGGGGCAAATGACCGATGCGCCGGTGCATACGCAATTCGGCTGGCACATCATCCGTGTCGACGATATCCGCCCGATCGCCCCGCCGCCGTTCGATTCGGTGAAGGCGCAGATTGCCCAGCAAATGGCGCAAGAGAAGGTGCAGGCATTCGAAGAAAGCCTGCGCGCGAAGGCGAAGATCCAGTAACGCAGCGCAACGCGCGGGACTTCTCGCTTCCAAACGAACATGCCGCCCTCGGGCGGCATGTTCGTTTATGGGCCCGGCGACAAGCTTTCGCCTGGCCCGGGCCGGAGCTCGGAGCGGGGTTTAGCCGAGCCAGCGGCGCGCGTTGCGGAATACGTGCATCCATGGGCTTGCCTCGCCCCAACCCTCGGGGTGCCAGCTCATCTGCACGGTGCGATGCACGCGCTCCATGT
>CBJMQH010000335.1:0-6166 GCA_966431825.1 uncultured Trinickia sp. | reverse complement strand
TGGTAGGCGTCGGCCCAGGCCCAGTCGAACACGTACTCGCCGTACGAATGGTCTTTCAGGTAAAGCGGCGCGGCGGCCGCAAGCGCGCCGGTGCGCGCGTTTGTCAGCGTGACGAAGCGCGGCGCCCAGCCCGTGTCTTCTGTTGCGCAGCGCGTGGCCGACAGCGCCGCGAGGAATTCATGGCGCAGGAACGGCGTCGGCTGCGGCTGCCTCGCGACGAGTGCGTTCCATTCCCCCGCGTCGAACTCGTCCAGAGACGCGAGAAGGCCCATGCGATAATCGATGCGTTCGTCTTTCAACTGTCTCAATCGTGTCCGAGAACGGCGCTGCGCGTGAGCTTCGTGCCGCACATCGTTCGTTGTCCGTATTTCGCTCAAGCGCCGGGGCGCCGCTTCTCATGCTGCCCGGCTGCCCGGCTGCCCGGCTGCCAGCGGCCCGTTGCCATGAAGACCCGAATCGCACTCGCCCAAATCAACGTCACCGTCGGCGATTTCGCCGGCAATATCGCCAAGATCGTCGAGGCGGCCCGCGCTGCATACAGCGAGGGTGCGCGAATTCTCGTCGCGCCCGAGCTCGCCGTTTCGGGCTATCCGCCCGAAGACCTGCTGCTGCGGCCCGCATTCTATGCCGCAAGCGCGGCGGCGCTCGCCGAGCTCGCGGCGCAGCTCAGGGCGTTCCCCGGCTTGCATGTGGTCGTCGGCCATCCGCACCGCGAGCCGGTCGGCGAACCCATGAACGCGGGCAGCGGTCATGGTAATGCATCCCGGCCGATCGAGCGCGGCGTGCCGCCCGTCGACACGTACAACGCCGCGTCGCTGCTCGTTGGCGGCGAGATCGTCGGCACCTATCTGAAGCAGGATTTGCCGAACACCGAGGTGTTCGACGAGAAGCGCTATTTTGCCTCGGGGGCGCAGCCGTTCGTCTTCGCGCTCGATGGGGTCACGTACGGCATCATCATTTGCGAGGACGCCTGGCACGCCTGCGCCACGCAGCGCGCGAAATCGGCCGGCGCGCAGGTGCTGCTGATTCCGAACGGCTCGCCCTATCACATGAACAAGGAGACGGCGCGCGTCGATATTCTGCGTGCGCGGATCGCCGAGACAGGGCTGCCGATCGTCTACGTGAACATGGTTGGCGCACAGGACGAACTCGTCTTCGACGGCGGATCGCTCGTGCTCGATGCAAAGGGCGAGATCGCGGCCCGCATGCCGCAGTTTGTCGCGGGGCATGCGATCGTTGAATTCGACGGTGCCACGCCGCTTCCCGGTGGGGTGGCCGAGCCGGCCTCGCTCGAAGCGCAGGTCTACGCGGCGCTCGTGCTCGGCGTGCGCGACTACATCGGCAAGAACGGTTTTCCGGGCGCGGTCATCGGGCTCTCGGGCGGCGTCGATTCGGCGCTCGTGCTGGCGATCGCCTGCGATGCGCTCGGGGCTGAAAACGTGCGAGCTGTGATGATGCCGTCGCGCTACACGGCGGGCATCTCGACGGATGATGCGGCGGAAATGGCCCGGCGCGTGGGTGTGCGCTACGACGAGATACCGATCGCACCGATGATGGATGCGTTCCGCGGTGCGCTGGCCGGCGAGTTCGCAGGGTTGCCCGAGGATGCGACGGAAGAGAACATCCAGGCCCGTATTCGCGGCACGCTGCTGATGGCGCTGTCGAACAAGTTCGGCTCGCTCGTGCTGACGACGGGCAACAAGAGCGAAATGGCGGTCGGCTATTGCACGCTTTATGGCGACATGGCGGGCGGGTTCGCCGTGATCAAGGACATCGCGAAGACGCTCGTCTACCGGCTTTGCCGCTATCGCAACGGGACGGATGCCTACGGTGCACGCGACGTCATTCCCGAGCGCATTCTCACTCGCGCACCGTCGGCCGAGCTGCGCGAGAACCAGACCGACCAGGACAGCCTGCCGCCGTACGAAGTGCTCGACGCGATCATGCAGATGTATATGGAAGAGGACAAACCGCTCGCCGAGATCGTCGCCGGCGGCTACGCACGGGCCGACGTGGCACGCGTGACGCGTCTTATCAAGCTCAATGAGTACAAGCGCCGGCAGGCACCGATCGGGATTCGTGTCACGCACCGCGCGTTCGGGCGCGATTGGCGCTATCCGATCACATCGCGCTACGCCGAACCGATCGGCTGAGGCCGCGCGTCGCGTGCAGCGTAAAATCGATCCCATTTTCCCGAAGAACGAACGAGGCAGACATGAAACGCATTACCGCAATCATCAAACCTTTCAAGCTCGACGAAGTGCGCGAAGCGCTGGCTGATGTCGGCCTGACGGGCCTGACGGTGACCGAGGTCAAGGGCTTCGGCCGGCAGAAGGGGCACACGGAGCTTTATCGCGGCGCCGAGTACGTGGTGGATTTCCTGCCGAAAGTGAAGATCGAAGTCGTGGTGGCCGCTGCGCAGTGCGATCAGGTGATCGACGCGATCATCGGCGCGGCGCGCACGGGCAAGATCGGCGACGGCAAGATCTTCGTGACGGAAGTGGAACGGGTGATCCGTATCCGGACCGGCGAGGAGAACGAGGCGGCGGTCTGACAGACCAGCAAGGGCGAACGACGGGTAGCAGGGTTCGCGCGGGCGGGGCGGTTCAAGCACGCACGGATCCGGCGCCTTCAGTATTCCGAAGCACCAAAAAAAAGGTGCGACGCCCTGACGGGACATCGCACCGATACGCGCCTCTCGCAGCAGCGTGAAAGTGTTTCTACAACTGTTCTTTTCCCTTAAGCGACTCGCTTAGAACGAGTGCTGGATACCTGCGTACACGCCCGATTGGCTGTGGCCAGGGTTCGGGTTGTCGGGGTTCGACGCGCCGTTGGCTTCCAGGCCGAAGTTCGCGTTCTTGCTGTTGCGAGCATGAGCGATCTGGAAGTCGAGCAGCGTGCGCTTCGACAGGTTATACGTGCCGCCAATCGTGTAGATCGTCGCGTTGCCGCCGCCGTTGTTTGCGTTCACGTGATAGACGGCGCCGATGAGGGCCGCAGCCGGCGTTGCCTGCCACGTCACACCGCCCCATTCCGTATCGAGCGACGTCGGCACGTTAGCTGCGCCACGGTAGCCCGACGTGCGGACTGCTTCGTACGCGCCTTGAATCTTGACAGGGCCCAGGAAGACATTCGCTGCAGCCGTGTATTCGCGCGAGAACGAGAACGCGCCGTCGGTGCCGCTCACGAGACCGTTTGCCGGGTTGCGGATTTCGTCATAGATGCCGCGCACTTGGAACAGTTGCGACGTGTAGGTCAGCTGCAGGCCTGCTTCGCGGCCTTGCGTCGTCGTACCGTTGCCGTTCCAGTTCGTTGCGTTCGACATTGCGTACTGACCGTACACGTCGAAGCCTGCAAACGTCGGCGATTGATACGAAATGTTGTTGCTCGATTGCGGCCAGTTACGACCACGAACCAGCGACGCCGACGACCAGGCCGATTGGCCCATCGGATCGAAGTCCCACACGCCGTTCGAAATGAACAGCTCGCGGCCCAGCTTGAACGTACCGTATTGGTCGTTCGCGAAGCCGATCGTCGCCCAGCGATTCCAGATCTGGCCGGCGTTGTTCGTGCCGTTCATCGTGTTGAACGAGCCTTCCAATTGGAACACGGCCTTGGTGCCGCCGCCGAGGTCTTCAGCGCCCTTCAAGCCCCAGAGGCTCGTGCCCCAGTCGCCGCTTTCTGCGCGCCAGCGCGACGTCGAAGTGCCGTTACCGTTCGACAAGCCGCTCATATATTCGATACCAGCGTCCAGGCGCCCGTACAGCGTCACGCTGCTTTGTGCGTGAGCGATAACGCCGGCCGACATCAGCGCTGCGGCGAGCAATGCTTTCTTCATCTTCTCCTCCATACCCTGTCAAAAGTGAGGCGACTTACTGCGAATAGCGCTCGGGCGTTTGGTCCGCCCGAACGGGAATCCGTATCTCAGGGAGCGCCTGCTGGAACAACGCGCCGGCACGCTGCGCTTGTGACGCTTGGGAAGCGGCCGATTCTTGAGCGCGGTTCCGGGCCGCTCGTAGGGAGCGGCGTCTCCTCGTTTGAAGTAAAACTACATTTGCGGAACTGCGTTTTGCTACTTTCGTTACTAATTTAGCAAAAATACACATACGTGGCGACGGAAATCGTAGTCTCGCTAGACTGTGTCGCCAAATTGCAATACCCATGTGCCGGCGGGCAGGGCGCACGCGGCCGGCGGCTTGCCGCCGGGGCTTGTGTCTGAAGGGACTCACAGCCGTGGCGGGGTTCAGTCAGCGATTTTCAGTATTGACGTTACGGGCGGCTGGGAGTATTTGGGCGCCGTTTGGGCGTCTTTGGTGCATGCCGCGTCCCAATAAATGAAAAAGGCGCCACGAGGGCGCCTTTCGAGAGCGGACTGCTGCGCGAACCGCAGCGCGTAGCGCGGGCCTATTTGAGGCTGCCCGACAGAAACTGCTTGAGCCGGTCGCTTTTGGTGTGGCCGAAGACGTCGTCGGGGCGGCCTTCTTCTTCGACGCGGCCCTGATGCAGGAACATGACGTGGTTCGAGACGTTGCGCGCGAAACCCATCTCGTGCGTCACGACGATCATCGTGCGGCCTTCCTCGGCGAGCTTCTGCATCACTTTCAGCACTTCGCCGACGAGCTCGGGATCGAGCGCGGAAGTCGGCTCGTCGAACAGCATCACGTCGGGGTCCATGGCAAGCGCCCGCGCAATTGCGACGCGCTGCTGCTGGCCGCCCGACAGGTGCGACGGGTATTGCTTCTCGAGCCGCGGCGCCAGGCCGACCTTTTCCAGGTACATGCGCGCGCGCTCCTCGGCTTCGCGGCGCGCAAGGCCGAGCACGTGGATCGGGGCTTCGACGATGTTTTCGAGCACGTTCATGTGCGCCCACAGATTGAAGTGCTGGAACACCATCGAGAGTTTCGTGCGGATGCGCTGCAGCTGCTTTTGGTCGGCCACGCGCAGTGCACCGGCCCGATCCTTTTGCGTGCGGACTTCCTCGCCGTCCACGAAGATGCGCCCGGCGCTGGGCTGCTCCAGGAAGTTGATGCAGCGCAGCATCGTGCTCTTGCCGGACCCGGAAGAGCCGATGACACTGATCACGTCGCCCGCGTTCGCCTTGAGCGAGACGCCCTTCAAGACTTCGTTGTTGCCGTAGTGCTTGTGCAGCTCGTCGATGAAAAGCTTGTGCATCGGGTGGGGTTTCCGAAAGTTACTTGCCTTGCGGCCGCAGATAGGCGAGCCAGCGTGCTTCGGCGCGGCGGAACAGGCCGACCAGCGCGAAGGAGATGGCGAGATAGAGCAGGGCTGCGATGCCGAACGCCTGGAACGACATGTAGGTGGCCGAGTTGGCGTCGCGCGCGATCTTCAGGATGTCGGGCACCGTTGCCGTGAACGCAACGGTCGTCGCGTGCAGCATGAGGATGACTTCGTTGCTGTAGAGCGGCAATGCGCGGCGCAGGGCCGACGGCAGGATCACACGGCGGTACAGCGTAAAGGTCGACATGCCGTAAGCGCGCGCCGCCTCGATCTCGCCGTACGCGGTGGCTTTGATGGCGCCGGCGAAGATTTCGGTCGTGTACGCGCAGGTGTTCAGCGTGAAGGCGAGCAGCGTGCAGTTCATGCCTTCGCGGAAGAAGGCGTTCAAGAGCTCGTGCGAGCGGACGACTTCGAGGCTGTAGATGCCCGTGTAGCAGAGCAGCAGCTGTACGTAGAGCGGCGTGCCGCGAAAGATGTAGGTGTAGAGCCAGACGGCGCCCGAGACGAACTTGTTCTTCGAGACGCGGGCCACGGCGAGCGGCACCGACAGGCAAAAACCGATACCGATCGAGACGACGAGCAGCCACAGCGTGATGGCGAGCCCGGTGAAACGATAGCCGTCGGTGAAGAGGTAATTGCGCCAGTAGTCGTGAATGATCTCGATCATGGTCTTATAGTTCTGCCTTGCGCACGCCGATCGAATAACGCTTCTCGAGCCAGAGCAGGACCAGATTCGAGACGGTCGTGATGAGGAGATAGATGGCGCCGGCGATCAGCGTGAAGAAGAAAAAGCGCAGCGTTCCCTTGCCGGCATCCTGCGTGGCTTTCACGACGTCGGCCAGCCCGATGATCGACACGAGCGCAGTGGCCTTGACCATGACCTGCCAGTTGTTGCCGATGCCGGGCAGCGCGAAGCGCATCATCTGCG
>CBJMQH010000334.1:0-6218 GCA_966431825.1 uncultured Trinickia sp. | reverse complement strand
TGTGCTCGAGATCGTGATGAGCGGCGAAGGTATGAACAAGAGCGCGCTCGCCGCTGCGGACGCGCAGATGCACCGCGAGCTCGCCGAAATCTGGCGCGACGTTGAGCGCGACCGCGCGACGCGTGTCGCCGTGATCCGGGGCGAGGGCAAGGGGTTCTCGGCAGGCGGCGATCTTGCGCTCGTCGAACAGATGGCTTCGGACTTCGACGTGCGCGCGCGCGTCTGGCGCGAAGCGCGCGACCTCGTCTACAACGTGATCAACTGCAGCAAGCCCATCGTCTCGGCGATGCACGGCCCGGCCGTCGGTGCCGGACTCGTGGCCGGTCTTTTGGCCGACGTGTCGATCGCCGCGAAAGACGCGCGCATCATCGACGGTCATACGCGCCTCGGCGTGGCGGCCGGCGATCATGCGGCGATCGTCTGGCCGCTGCTGTGCGGCATGGCGAAGGCGAAGTATTACCTGATGCTCTGCGAACCCGTGAGCGGTGAGGAGGCCGAGCGCATCGGTCTCGTTTCGCTCGCCGTCGAGGAGCCGGTCTTGCTCGAGAAGGCGTTCGAAGTGGCGACGAAACTGGCGCTCGGGTCGCAAACCGCGATACGCTGGACGAAATACGCGCTCAACAACTGGTTGCGTATGGCCGGGCCGACGTTCGATACGTCGCTCGCGCTTGAATTCATGGGGTTTTCCGGGCCGGATGTCCATGAAGGCATTCGCTCGCTGCGCGAGCGGCGGCCGCCCGATTTCCCGGGCAGCGGCGATGCCTTCTGACGGACGGTATATCGCAACACGTTTGTCCCAAACGAGGAGCAGCAGATGACCGACGCCGGCGCACAGCAGCCGCCTTTTCCGGGTTTCCCGGGTTTTCCGCCTGCCGAAATGCTCGACAAGATGTGGGACATGATGCGCCTGACGCCGTTCGGTTCGGCGTTCCCCGGCATGCAACCCGGTGCGGCGCAGGGCATTCCGTCTCCGCTTTCCGCAATGTCGGACATGATGACGCCCCTCATGAGCGTCGAAGAGCTCGACAAACGCATCACCGATATGCGGGCCGTCGAACAGTGGCTCAAGCTGAACTTGAACATGCTGCAATCAGCGATTCAGGCGCTCGAAGTGCAGCGCGCCACGCTCTCGACGCTGCGCGCATTCGGCGCGTTCGCGCAGGCATCGATGAGCCAGCCGCCGCAGGACGAACCATCGGCCAAGGAGTCGGCGGGGCGCGCGTTCGGTTGGGGCGCGAAGCCGGCGCCTGAGGCATCTGCCGCGGCGCCGGGCGGCACGTCCGATGCCGAGCCCGAAGCCGGCGCGCCCGGCGCGTTCGATCCGACGGGCTGGTGGAATCTGCTGCAGACGCAGTTCAATCAGCTTGCTTCGTTCGCGATGGCGCAACCGGCAGGCGAAGCCGCCGCGGGCGGCACGGCCGAGGGCGGCTCGGGGGGCGATTCGCCTGGCGCGGACACGCCGGGCGAGGGGCGCGGCGCGAAGCCGGCCGGCGCTTCGCGGGGCGGGGAGGACGGCAAGCCGACCGCCCGCACGGGCGAGGCGCGGACGAAGGCGGGCGCGCCGAAGGCGGCAGGCGGTGCGGCGCGGTCGCCGTCGGCCAAGCCGGCCGCGAAGCGCGGCTCGGCAGGCAGCGGCGCCGCGACGAGAGCGAGTGGCGGCGCGTCGCCGCCGCACGACGAGTAGACGCGCTCGTTTGGCGATAAAGGCGCGCACGTGTGTACAGCACGGCGTGCGGATCGGAGCCAAAGGCACCGACGGCGCGATAAGTGACGGTAGCAGGGCGGGGTAGCAGTGAAGCTTGCGCTTGTATTCATGGGGGGCGGTGCACGTGCCGCCTATCAGGTCGGTGCCGTCAAGGCGCTGGCCGAAATCGCGCACGATGTCGCGCCGACTACGCGGTCGACGCCGTTTTCCATCGTCTGCGGCACTTCGGCGGGTGCGATCAACGCAGCGTCGGTCGCCAGTCATGCCGACGATTTCTCGCGTAGCGTCGAGCTGCTTCTGAACTTCTGGACCCATATCCGCGCGCGGCAGGTCTACCGGACCGACTGGCCGGGCGTCGCGGCCGCCGGGGCGCGGTGGCTTGCCGCGATGAGCTTCGGCTGGGCCGTGAGCCGTTCGCCGCGTGCGTTGTTCGACAACGGGCCGCTCGCCGAGCTGCTGGAGGCCGCGTACGATCGCCAGCGCGTCGCGCAGATGCTCGAGTGCCGCGCGCTCGATGCCTTCTCGATTACCGCTCTCAGTTACTCGAGCGGGCGGCACCTGACGTTCTACCAGGCGGCAGAGCCGATCCAGTCGTGGCGGCGCGCGCAGCGCACGGCGCGTATGACGCCGCTGACCGCGCGGCATCTGCTTGCCTCGGCCGCCATTCCGCTGCTCTTTCAGGCCGTGCCGCTCGAACTCGACGGACGGGTGGAGTACTTCGGCGACGGTTCGATCCGGCAAATTGCGCCGCTCAGTCCGGCGATTCATTTCGGGGCCGAGCGCATCGTCGTGCTCGGCGCTGCCGCGCCGCGGCCCGAAGTTCCGGTCGCCGCGGGGCTTCAGACCGGGTATCCGTCCCTCGCCCAGATCGGCCAGCAGGTGCTGGCGGGCGTGTTTCTCGACGCGATCGGCGCCGACATCGAACGGATCGACCACATCAATGCGATGTTGCGCCATCTGCCGCAAGGCATCGAACCGGCGAACGGATGGCGGCACGTCGATGTGCTGCCGATCGCGCCCTCGGAGCGGATCGAGCTGCTGGCGGCGCGACACCTGAAACGGTTGCCGTTGTCGGTGCGCGGTCTGTTGGGTGCCGTGGGCGGCAATCGGGCGGCCGGCGCCTCGTTCGCGAGCTACCTGCTGTTCGAGGCCGAGTTCGCGCGCGAGCTGATCGATCTCGGTTATCGCGACGTGCTGGCGCACCGCGAACAGCTCGCCGCCTGGATCGGCGATTGGGCGGCCGATTCGCGGCCGACCGATCCGCGTACCGGGCACGGGCGGGTCGACGCGCTCGTTGGCGAAGAACGCGCGCGAGCGGCGCGCTGAAGGCGGGCGGCGCCTCCTTCGGCCTGTCATCGGAATCGCACCGACCGCGTGCTATCATTCGAAAGCTTTCGGTCCGTGGACGCATACCAAAAAACCATGATCGCGGCAGTCCGCTGCGCCGCCGTCCAACGAAGCGAAGACGAGCGTGCGTCGGGGCCGCGTCCGGCATCCGGGCGACCCACCGCTCGTTCCCCACGACGACTCACACCCGCGCCGGCGGCTCGCACGCGCTCGTGCGTGGCAGCCGCGGCAGCGTAAGCGCACGGTGTTTGAGCTGAGTCAAAGGATGGGCCGCAGTTACCGCGTAAAATCGCAAATCTTCGCCGCGTGAAAGGCGCCTATCGGCACGCGCGCGGCAATAGTTGAGAAAGGCTAGTCGTAATGGGCAGACCAGGGGTGGGACGATGAATACCATGCTTTATCCGGAACTTTACAAATCGCTCGAATCGGTTCGCTGGGACATGGAAAAAGACATTCCCTGGGACAAGTTCGACGCCTCGCTGCTGACCGACGAGCAGGCGCAGACGATCAAGATGAACGCCATCACCGAATGGTCGGCGTTGCCCGCAACGGAAATGTTCCTGCGCGACAACCATCACGACAGCGATTTCTCGGCGTTCATGAGCGTATGGTTCTTCGAGGAGCAGAAGCACTCGCTCGTCCTGATGGAATACCTGCGGCGCTTCAAGCCCGAACTGGTGCCGACGGAAGAGGAGCTGCACGCCGTGCGCTTCGAGTTCGATCCGGCGCCGCCGCTCGAGACGCTGATGCTCCATTTCTGCGGCGAAATCCGTCTGAACCACTGGTACCGCCGCGCGGCGGAGTGGCATACGGAGCCCGTCATCAAGCACATCTACGAAACGATCTCGCGGGACGAGGCACGCCACGGCGGCGCCTATCTGCGCTACATGAAGAAGGCGCTCGTCAACTTCGGCGACGGCGCACGCGCGGCGTTTGCCAAGATCGGCGTCCTGATGGCCTCGGCGCGTCGTACCGAAAAGCCGCTGCACCCGACGAATCTGCACGTGAATCGCGATCTGTTCCCGCGCGATACGGTTCAGTCGCGCCTGCCCGATCCCGATTGGCTCGAGCGCTGGCTCGACGATCAGATCCGCTTCGACGACAGCTGGGAGAAGAAGGTGGTCGAGCGCATTCTGCACAACCTGTCGATTCTGTTCGAGCGCACGTTCACGACGGCTCAAGAGCTCAATCGCTACCGCAAGGAAGTGACGTCGCGCCTGACGCCCGGACAAGGGCCGGAGCAGCAGCCCGCATAAGCGGCGCGCCGCTGCTTCGAATCCTCACCAGAGCCTCGTTTAAGCGTACGTTTCGCACCTCATGTCCGACGTCCTGTTCGAACGCAAGATCGTCACGCGCGAGGCCCTGGCCGCGCTGCGTCCCACGCTGGCCGCACCCGTCGTTTTCACGAACGGTGTATTCGATATCCTCCATCGCGGGCACGTGACCTACCTCGCGCAGGCGAAGGCGCTCGGCGCCAGCCTGATCGTCGGGGTCAACAGCGATGCGTCCGTGCGCATGCTCGGCAAGGGCGACGATCGTCCGATCAATCGCGAAGAAGACCGCATGGCACTGCTCGCTGCGCTCGAGAGCGTCGACTGGGTCGTGCGCTTCGACGAGCGCACACCCGTGTCGCTGATCGAGGCGGTGCGGCCCGACATCCTCGTGAAGGGCGGCGATTACGACATGGATACGCTGCCCGAGTCCGCCCTCGTGCGCGGCTGGGGCGGCCGCGCGCTCGCCATTGCGTTCGAGCACGAACGCTCGACGACGGCACTGCTCAAGAAAGTACGCGGCGCTTGAGTGCCGGGCCTCAACGGGCCTTTCAAGCCGGCGCACCGCCCATCGGGCCGGCCGGCGGCGGAACCGGCGGGAGCGGCGCCGGACCGGCCACGGCCGGTGCGGGCTGCGCCTCGATGCCGGCTGCATCCGAATCTCCCACGGGACGGCCGCAACTGTTGCAAAACGGAAAGAACGCAAAGTTGCGTCCCCCGCATGCACAGGTCTTGAACAGTTGCAGTCCGCAGTGGATGCAGTAGTTCGCATTGTCCCCACCGAGATTCCACGGCTTGTCGCAAGACGGGCAAAGCTTCTTCCGAAACGCGCCGACCGCTTTTTCGTAGGCCACCGAACGGGCACGCTCCGTCTGACTTTGCTGCATTTCGAGCCGCTTGCGCTCGGCGTAGCGCTGGAACGCGCGCAGGACGTAAATGCCCGCGAACACCGTCAACGCAATGCCGACGCCCACCCGAACATAGCCGCCGAACGTGGGCAGATAGGGAACGAGCTCGACAAAAAATGCACTGAGCGCAAAGAGGCCGAAGCCATAGACGAAAGGCCAGTAGCGCGCGCGGCGATAGCGGACGAATAACCAGACGGCCGCGAGCAGCACAGGCAGCGTGAAGGCCAGCCGCCAGCCGAAGACCGTCAGCTCATAGCTTCTTGAAGCCGCGTCGAAGCGCTTCTCGGCCGCCTCGCGCGAAGCCGCGAGGCGAGCGTCGATATCGCGCGCGCGGGCATCGAGGGTGCGCTGTTGATCGTTCAGCGCATCGAGTTGCCGCTGCCAATTGCTCACCGCGCCCTGCAACGCGTCGAGCTCGCGCGTGCGGGCGACGAGCGCCGGGTCCTGGCTTTCGTCGCCCGTCACCGTGCGCGTCGCGAGCCAGTTGCGCAAGCGTTCTTTCGCGGCGGTATAGGTCTGTGCGGCGCGGTCGCGGCCTGCGTTCAGCGTCTCCGTCTTGTCCGTCAGCGCGGCCCGCTGGCGATCGATCTCGCGCCCGGCTGCGCGAAGCGGCTCATCGGTGCGTGCATCGGTGTACTGGTCGAGCGCCGGCGGACCGCCGCGCGGCGCATACATCAGATCCCGCATGACGAGTTCGCCGAGCATGTTGAGGAACAGGGCAAACACGACGGCGATGACCCACGATGCCACCCGCAAGAGTCTCGCGGGGCGTGAATAGGCCTGGCTGGTGGGCATGGTGCGCTCTCCCGGCTGCGTGTGCCGTTTGCGGTTTACAGGCGAATCATTGGGCGCCGCTCGCGGCCGGAGCGCCCGAGGCGGAGGGCGCGGCCTGGGCGGCGGCAGCCGTCGAGGCGGTCGGCGCGGTCGACGCGGAAGCCGGGCTCGACGCAGGCGCTGCCGCGGATGTCGAGGCTGTTTCGGCCGCGG
>CBJMQH010000333.1:0-6226 GCA_966431825.1 uncultured Trinickia sp. | reverse complement strand
CTGTGCGATGTCGGCGGCGCGCGCGCGGCAGCGGACGCATCGTTTGCGCTCGACCGCTACTGGCGCAACGCGCGCACGCATACGCTGCACGACTCGCTCGATGAGCGCATCGATGCGCTCGGCCGCCATACGTTGACAGGGCAGCCGCCGGCGCCTTCGGTCTACATGTAGCTGTAGCGCTGGCTGCCTGCGCTGCTGTCAGGGTGACGTTCGACGCTCGGCACGGGTTATCGGGGATCGATGCTGGCGTCTGCGTCGCGAGGCGTGAGCGGCGTCACTGCGCCGTCGGGCACCAACGTGACCCCGGCCACGAAATCGACCGTCGGCAGCGTGCGGTTCATCGCCAACAGCAACGTCAGCGCGGTTTCCCAAAGCTGCGTGCCGCGGCGCGTGAAGACATGAATGTCACGTTCGAGCGGCGGCGTCTCGATGAACCTGAATGGAAGATCGCGGCAGGCCACATGTGACGCTGTCAGGGCCGAGACGATGCAGACGCCGGCCCCTTCGCGCACAAGCGCGGCTTGCAGATCGGGATGCGTTACGACGATCCTGCTGCTCATACCCCGCCATAGCTCCGGCAGGTGTTTGCGCAGTGTTGCGGCGACGCCCGAATCGTCCGGGTCTCGGAGCAACGGAAGACGATGGAGGGCATCGAGCGTAATGCGATCGGGGATCGCTTTGAAATCGGGCGAAAACAGCACGCCGAGTCGGCTGCGCAGAAGATGTCGGACACCGACGATATTCGTGGTCGTGCCGACATATGAGCCGATGCCGAAGTCGACCTCGCCGGCCTCGAGCCGGCGGAGCACCCCGCCGCTCGTGTCTTCGATCACGTTGACATAGATATTGGGATGCGTGAGTTGCAGGGTGCGGACGGCTTTCGGCAGGACAGTCGAGGCAAAGGCAACGTCGCAAGCGATGCTGACGATGCCGCCGCTTCCTGTCGCACGTGCGCGAAACCCGGCGAGCGAGAGGTCGAACTCATTGAGCAGCCTGCGCGCAATCGGAAGCAAGGCATCGCCATGCGAAGTCAACGCGACACGCCGCGTACTCCGCTCGAACAAGGTGAGCCCCAGTTCGAGCTCGAGTTCCCGGATGGTTTTCGTCAAGGTCGACTGGGTCAGCGATAAGGTGCCCGCGGCGGCCGTAAACGAGTTCGCGATTGCTACGGATACGAATGCGCGAAGGTGACGGAGAGAAACGTGCATTGATGCTTGCGGGTAATGCCGCAATCGGGGATAACCCAAGGACGATGTATACGTCGTACAAAAGCGGCTCTGTAATAGGAAATGGGACCGGCGATGCGGCAATGAGCACGCGATAAGCAAGTGATGGTCGTCGCCAATTGGTATGATCAATCTTTTTTTGATGTCGCGCCGCATCCGCGTGGCTCGCATTTTTAGCAGAGCCGTCCCCACGGCAACTATTTGACTCAGGCAGAGGGCGGACAGTGTCGCGCCGGCGCCGGTGCAAGCAGCAGGAAGATTAGATCATTTTTCGGGCGATTTGCAACAGGGGGCAAGGGTGTCCGTAAATCAAGAGTAACGAACCAGGTAATTGATTAATTCAAATAATTCAATTGACAGGCCGATTGATCGATGCAGTCAGTCGATAGCGGGCGCTGTTTGCATAGATTTGGTGCATTCAGCCGCGTTGGCGGCATTTCCTTGCGGCGTGAATGCATTTCGTAAGGGATGGCGTGAAGCTTTAAAAGGCGTAACGCATCCCTG
Source organism: uncultured Trinickia sp. (assembly GCA_966431825.1). Classification (GTDB taxonomy): domain Bacteria; phylum Pseudomonadota; class Gammaproteobacteria; order Burkholderiales; family Burkholderiaceae; genus Trinickia. The sequence goes on along the minus strand of CBJMQH010000333.1, from coordinate 4,496 downwards.
CGAACACGGCGCGGCCTTCGCCGGGGTAGAAGATGGCGGTACTGCTGGCGGTGAGGGCGTTGGCAATGGTGCTGATGTCGCTGATATAGCGCTTGTTCGCCAGGTTGCGCGCATCGACGAACAGCGAAAGGCCGTCGCGCAGGTCGACGCCCGCCTGAATGCCCCACACCGCGTAGCCGGGCGCGTGCAATGTGTTTGCGTCGTCGGCCCATGCGCCCGATGGGACCCAATCGACGGTCGCCGCAATATGGAAGCCGTCCGCGCGCGTGTAGCCGAGCGCTGCACGCAGTACGTTGAGCGGCACACCGGCGATGCGGTTGTTGCCGTATTGAGGATCGTCCTTGAGGCGAAAATCGCTCAGATTCCATAGGGCCGAAAACGTGAGCTTGTCGCCCGCGCCCGGGCGCACGATATCGCGCAGCAGATCGACGGATGCTGCGGCCTCGACCCCTTGCAGTACCGTGCGACCGGCGTTGAACGTCGAGGCGGGGATGTCGGGGTTGGTCGTGTATTGCAGCAATTGATCGCGGACCAGCGAGCGGTAGGCGGTCAAGTCCCAGGCCACGCGATCGGCACGCCCCCGCGTCCCGGCCTCCAGCGTCCACGCATGCTGCGAGCGGATCGGTGTGAAACGCGTGGTCGCAGAAAACGTTTGGGTGAGATCGCCGAAATCGGGGACGTCCTGGCTGCGTGTGATGTCCACGAACGCCTGAATATCGCGGGCAGGTTGCCATAAGAGCCCTAATTTCGGATCGAGTCCGTCATAGACGGCACTTGCTGACTTGTACGCCGGATCCGCAGAGAGACCGCCGTGGTCGACGTATTGTCGGACGTCGCGAAACGCCTTCAGTCCTGTCATCAGTGCAATCGTTGGTACTACGAACAAACGGTTTTCGAAGTAGGCTTCGTAGTTGTAGGCGCTCTGTGTCGAGTCGAGCGTCTGGTTTCCTTTGCTGCCGGCCAGGTTCAGATACTGGCGCGCCGCATTGTTGCCGCCGAAGAACCGTGCACCTGCGATGAAGTCGTTGCGCAGGCCGGCGATGGTCGACGTAGCGGTGAAGCGCGGCGCGATGCCGTATGTCCACCCGTCCTGGTCGATGGTCTGGAAGATCGGGTGATAGAGCTGCTTGTGGATCGCCCACGTGTCGACATCGAGCTCACTACCGCCCGGCAGCTTGACGGTAGTCCGGTTGGCGATGCGCTCTGTGCGCGTGTTGCGCGCCTGATCGCCAGACAGGGCATTTTTTGCGGCCTTGGTCGGATCGACGAGCGCATCGGCGAGCGACAGTGTTCCCGGCAGTTGTTGATCGACGATATAGGCGCCGGCATAGAAGCGCGTCTCCACGAATGGCGTGAAGCGATAGCCGAGGTTCGCGTTGAATTGCTCATACTGGCCTCGCTCGTGTTGTCGGAAGCCGTCGCTGTGGTTCACGGTGAACGTAGCGATGAAATCGAGCGGCCCCGCGATGCGCGAGAACTGTGCACTGCTGCGCACGGTACCGTAGCTGCCGCCTTCGAGCCGGACGACATTCGGCGCAATGGCGCTCTGGGCTGTCGGGGTGAGGAAGTCGATCGCACCGCCCAGCGTCGATGCGCCATAGGCGAGCCCATTGCCGCCCTTATAGACCTCTGCCGCCTGCAAGGCGAGCGCGTCGATCTGATAGCAGTCGCCGCTGCCGTCCGCAAGATTGGTCGGAATACCGTCCTGGAGTATTTCGAGCCCGCGCGCGTGATACGAGCGGGCGATACCCGAGCCGCGGACCGAGAGGCGCAGTTCCTGGCCGTAGCGGCTTTGGACGAACACGCCGGGCGCATCTTTGAGCACGTCACGCAGGGTGAAGGCATAAGTGTTTGTATAGGACTGCGCATCGACGAAAGCCACGGATCCGGCTGTCCGATTCAGCGTCCGTTGCTGGTCGATCACGGTTTGCCCGGTGAGCGGGCGATATGCCGCGCCATGGACCTGGATGATCGGCAATTGCGTTTCGTTTGCGGCAGGCGTCGAATCGACGGTACTTTCAGCGGCGGCGAGGGTGGCGAAAACTGCGGCCGCACCGCCGAGCAAGCAGCGGAAATGATGGGGAAACGGCATGTTCTCTCGTATGCGTAGGCGTGCGTCGGCACGCTCGCCCCAAGGGGGGGCGACTGACGCGTGGCACCGGCGCCGCAAACCGGACGGGAAGCGGCACGATGACACGCACGTATCGGTCGGCAACTAACGCGTGATAGGCGGGGCGCGGGGCTCTGCGCTGAGCTGCGGCGAGGCGTGGCGCAGGCTTTCGAAGCGCGTGGCGGTGCGGTGGGCGATGACGCGCGAGGCGCGCGCGAACGGCGTCTCGTGCGAAGGCAGGACGGGGGTGTGCGAAACGAGGTTGCAATAGCCGCAGGCATGCAGGTGAGCATGCAGGCTGCGCGATGCGTGGTCTTCAGAGGTGCCGCCGCTGTTCGACGCCGTGCAGTAGCTCGAAAGCAACGCATCGACGCGGTTTTGCACCATCAACGCCTGGGAGATCGTCGGCGCGAGCGCCGTCATCAGGATCGCTAGCAATCCGATGAGACTACCGATCTTCCGAAAGCGGACGAGCAGCATGCCGGCGAGGTGCGTGTACGCGTAACAGGACAGGGCGCGATTATGCCACGCGAGCATCGCGTGGCGATTCGAGCCGTTTGACGGGGGGCGGCGGGCGAGGAGCGGGGAGAACCCCTTCAGGCGGCGCGAGCCGTATCGACTGTCTCGAGCGCAGGCGCAGCTTGTTTGGCGCTCGCGTTCTTTTTCGTCTTGCCTGCGCGCGATGGCGGTTGGCAGGCGCCGCAAACCACGTTGTGCTGCGGTTCGTGCTTATGCGCGACGAACTTGCCGCTGCACCGGCAGCACGGCGTCAGTTGCAGCATCTCGGCATCGAAGAAGCGCACGAGCGTCCAGGCACGCGTCAGGTCGAGCACGGGCTCGCATTCGCTGTGCCGGCAATGCTCGAGGTAGAGACGAAAGCCTTTGGTCAGCGCGTCGAGATGCGAGCAACGCGCTTCGTTCTTCAGGAAGACGTAGGTGTTGTAGAACAGCGACGCATGAATATTCGCGAGCCAGGTCATGTACCAGTCGGCCGAGAAGGGAAGCATTCCTTTCGGCGGCGACGCACCCTTGATCTCACGGTAGAGGCGGATCATCCGGTCACGCGACAGCGTCAGCTCGCTCTCGAGCACCTGCATTCGTGCGCCGAGCTCGATCAGCGCGATTGCGCGAAATACTTCCTGGGCGTCTTCGGTCAGACTTTTCTTCTGGGCCATGACACGCCTCGCTTACGCGAACTGCTCCGCGGGCTGGCTCGCCAGCAGGATCGCCGCGTGCGTCGCGGCCACGTCGGTGTTCTTGGCCGTTTGCGTCAACGCCGACAACATCGCGTGGTCGTTGAAGCGGAAGAAGCACAACAGCTGCTCCTGCGACGCGAGTTTCACGCTTTGCGCGAGCGACAGCCCGGCCAGCAAGTCGGCCATCTCGGCGGACAGGCCGAGCCGGAACATGCCGACGGCCTTGTCCTCACGCAGCATGCGCTGCGCAAGCATGATGTACGAAAGATTGATTTCGCGGATAGATTCCAGCGTCTCGCTTCTGCGGTCCATTTCTCACGTTTCCGAAGCCCCGTTGGTCCGTCCGGTAATTATTACCGTGTACTTTTTTCGTTTTTGCTGCAAGCAGCAGCCTGTTACATCTTCGGTGGATCTTCTTACACGAAGTTACATCTTGTAACAACGGCATGGAGCCCATTCTAAGAAGCGTTTTTTCCGAAAGCAATCCCTTCCCAATAAAATGTAGGAAAAAAGCACAGTTAGGGTTTTCGGCAATTTTTTCACCCGCATGTAACAAGACGTTTCTGACGTGTCCGAATCGGACGGCTCGGAACGAGCGAAACCGACGAGGGTGAACCCTGAATTGAAGGGAAAATGAAAGACTGCGCGCTGACCAGATAAGAATTACCAATCTCGCCGTTCTACGAATCCGTCGCGCGAATCTCCACCCCCGGCGCGAGTGCCGGCAGCGGGGCGCCCTCAGCGATGACGGGCGAATCCATGCCAGACGAGTGGAGCGCAGATCGTGCCCCACGTTACAGCCCAGATGAGCAGCGACACCAGCACGGCTGCGCTGCCGCAGTCCTTCGCGCGACCCGAGAGATCATGCCGTTCGAGTGAAATGCGATCGACGACTGCCTCGATCGCCGAGTTCAGCAGTTCGACGAGCAGGACGAGCAGCACCGATACCGCGAGCAGGACATGTTCGGCGGTGCTGACGGGTACGAACCCTGCTAAGGGCAGCAGCACGAGCGCAGCACACGCCTCCTGGCGAAATGCACTTTCCGTACGCAGGGTCGTCAGGATGCCGTTGCATGAATAGCGCAGCGCGTGCAGTCCTCGCATCACGCCGCTGCGCTTGTGTTGGGAGGCGGGCGAAGGCCCACCGGTCCACCCCGAGCGATCGGCTGTGGCTGCGCGGGCTGCTCGGT
>CBJMQH010000332.1:0-6259 GCA_966431825.1 uncultured Trinickia sp. | reverse complement strand
CGGCGAGCACACCCGCGACGCGTGGGCAGTCCGCGATATGCGGCAGGAGCGCGTGCAGAATCGTGTCGGAGAGTGCGCGTTCGCGCGCGCGCGCGCGCTCCTGTGCCGACAGCGCTTTGTCCTCGAATGTCTTCAGTTCGGGCGTGATGTAGCGTTCGGCGTTTTTCAGCGTTTGGCGGCGGCGATAGTCGTCGGGCACCTTGTCGGTCTGGCCGCGCGTGACTTCGATATAGAAGCCATGCACTTTGTTGTATTCGACGCGCAGGTTTGCAATGCCGGTGCGCGTGCGTTCGCGCGCTTCGAGATCGATCAGGAACTGGCCGCAGTTTTCGGAGATGTCGCGCAACTCGTCGAGTTCGGCGTCGTAGCCGCGCGCTATCACGCCGCCGTCGCGGACCATGGCTGCGGGTTCTTCGGCGATCGCGCGCGTGAGCAAGTCGATGCAGCATGTCGGCGGCTCGAGCGCTTCCGCAATACGCGACAGTGCGGGGGCGCTGCTTGCGATCGGCGCGAGTTGTGCCCGGAGCGCGGGCAGCGTGGCGAACGTGTCGCGCAGGCTCGAGAGGTCGCGCGGTCGCGCCGACAGCAGCGCGAGCCGGCCGGTGATCCGTTCCACGTCGGCGATGCGGCGCAGTGCGCTGCGCAGGGCGTCGAGGCTCGCCGAGGCCGGTGCGTCGAGCAGCGCGCCAATTGCTTGCTGGCGCGCCTGGGCGACCGAGGCGGCGCGCGGCGGATGGTGGAGCCAATGGCGCAGCAAGCGGCTGCCCATCGTCGTGCAGCAGGTGTCGAGCAGCGAGCAGAGGGTGGGCGACTCGCCGCCGCGCAGCGTCTCGGTCAATTCGAGGTTGCGCCGCGTGGCGGGATCGAGTCCGATGTATTCCGACTCGGTTTCGACCTTCAGGCTGCGCACGTGGCGCAACTGCTGGCCCTGAGTGGCGGCTGCGTAGAGCAGCAGGGCGCCGGCGGCACCGCAGGCGCACGTGAGTCCTTCGGCGCCGAAGCCGTCGAGGCTTGCTACGTTGAGTTGGCCGCAGAGGCGTTGGATGCCTGAGGCGACGTCGAAATGCCAGGTGGGGACACGCGTGAGGGTGCCGTTCGCGATGTCGGTGTTGGCGCTGCCGTCGGCGATGAGGATTTCGGCGGGGCGGATCCGCTCGAGCGCGGCATCGACCTGATCGGGCGCGACCTCGGCGAGGCGCAGCGCGCCGCTCGCGAGATTGAGCCAGGCGAGGCCGACCGTTGCCACGACGCCGCGCTTGTTATGGCCGGGGCACATCGCGAGCAGATAGACGTCGGCTTTGTCGGAGAGGAGTGCGGCGTCGGTCAGCGTGCCGGGCGTGACGACGCGCACGACTTTGCGTTCGACGGGGCCTTTCGACGTGGCCGGGTCGCCGATCTGTTCGCAGATCGCGGCCGACTCGCCGAACTTCACGAGCTTGGCCAGATATTGTTCGACGGCGTGATGGGGCACGCCGGCCATCTTGATCGGATTGCCGGCGGACGCGCCGCGCTGCGTGAGCGTCAGATCGAGCAGGCGGGCTGCTTTTTCGGCGTCGTCGAAAAAGAGTTCGTAAAAGTCGCCCATCCGATAGAAGACGAGCGTGCCCGGATGTTCGGCCTTGATGCGCAGGTACTGCTGCATCATCGGCGTGTGTGCGGAGAGGCCGGTTTCGCCGGCTGCCTCGGTTGGATTGCCCATCGTATTTTGTCGTGCTTGGAGTTCAGCCCGAGAGTGTACCTCGGCGCGCGTTTTTGGCAGTCGGCCGAATGGGGGAATCAGTCGATGGCGCAGCGAGGGTTCGGCGGGCCGGCGTGTTGCTCGTTTGTCCCGTTCATCGCCATCGCTACGACGCTCCACGTTACGTCGTGACGTAGCTGCGCATCGTGGCGCGTGCCGCGATAACGGGCAACGAGCCCGGCGCAGGCGCCGAGCGCGATCGTCTCATCGGCCGAGACGTCGAACATCCGCCGGCCTGCGGGAACAGGGCCGTGTCTCAACGACATGATCACAACGCCTTGCCGCGCCAGCAATCCAACGAGCGCCTCCATCCCGGCCCTGCGTTGCGCGAGGTCGAGGTGCATCCAAACCGCGGTCAGCATAACGAGATCGAAGCGCCGCCCGGTTGCGCGCACGGCATCGAGCCGCGGCAGTGCATCGTCGATCCATTCGATGGGCAGGGCGCGGTGAAGGCGCTCCCCCTCGCGACGCAGACCCTCGGTCGGCTCGACGGCCATCACGCGATGCCCACGCCGTGCAAAAGCCGCGGCGTCGCGCCCGGAACCCGCGCCGACGTCAAGCACGTTGGAGGGCGCGCGAGGAAACAGATGCAGCACATCCGCGTGCAGTGTCTCGAAGTCGATGCTCTCGTATTGCGCCGCCAGCGCTTGAGCTGCATCGCCGTAGCCCGCATTGGTCCGTGTTTCGTTCATCGTCCTTCCTCGATCGACGCGTTAAAGCGCACCGCGAAAGCGTTAGTCTTCGATCAGCGCATGCAAGTCGACTTTGCGGGCGTTCGAGATGCTGCGCCGCCTTGCGAGCCAGATCATCGTACAGACGAAGAGCCCGAACACGACGATGATCCACTGGACCGGCATCTTCGCGGTGAGCAACAGCGCATAGGCGCCGAGCATGAACAGCACCGCGAGGTTCTGATTGAAATTCTGTACGGCGATCGAGTGACCGGCCGTAATCAGCGTCGCGCCGCGATGCTGCAGCACCGCGTTCATCGGCACGATGAAGAAACCGGCCAGCCCACCGAGCCCGATCATGATCGGGTAGGCAAAAAGAATGTAGGACGGCATGAAAAACGAACCCAGATGCAGGCCCGACGCCGCCGGGAAGAGCCACTTGCCGTAAAACGCCATGGCAATCGTGACGAACCCGGCCACGATGCCCACGGGCAGCACACGAAGCGCACGCGCAAGCGGAATCCAGGCCGCCGCGGCACCGGCGCCAAGCGCGATGCCGATACCGGTCGCGCCCTGCATCAACGCCGCCTTCGACAGCGACAGGTCGAGATTCGCTGCAGCCCATTTCAAGACGAGCAGTTGCAGCGTCACGGCCGCCCCCCACATCAGCGTGGTGACCCAGAGTGCGATCTGCGCGAGCTTGTCGGCCCACAGAATGTTGAAACAGTGCACGAAATCGGCCGCAAGGCGCCCCGGCTCCTTCAGGCGGTTCTCGTAACGGGCGCCCGTGTCGGGAATGCCGACGTTGATCAACGCTGCGGCCGCGTAGACGAGCATGACGGCGAACATCGCGAAATCGGCCGCATGCCGCAGGAGCGGCCAGTTCAAACCGACGACGAACGTTTCGACAAAACGGCTGATCAACGCGCCGCCAAGCGCGGTCCCGAGAATCGTCGAAAGCACCGTGGCCGATTCGAGCCAGGCATTGGCCGCCACCAGCCGTTGGGCCGGCAGCAGTTCGGTCAGGATGCCGTATTTGGCCGGGGAGTACGCGGCCGCCCCGAAGCCGACCACGCCGTAAGCGATCATCGGGTGCACGCCTGCGATCATCATCGCGCAGCCGAGCGCTTTGAGCGCATTGGCGACGAACATCACGTGCCGCTTTTGCAGCGCATCGGCGAACGCGCCGACGAACGGCGCAAGCACCACATAGGACACCGTGAAAAAGATCTGCAGCAGCGGTGTGACCCAATTGGCGGCATGGATCGTGTCGAGCAACGCGATCGCCGCGATCAGCAACGCGTTATCGGCCAGGGACGATACGAACTGCGCCGCAATGATCGTATAAAAGCCTTTCTTCATCGATTTCGGTTCGAGTAAACAAAAAAGGCGGCCCAAGCCGCCTTTTTCGATGGTACACGCGCCGACGGCAGGCCGCTCCGAGGCCCGCATCCCGGTACGTCCCGCCGCGTTACTCGCTGTCGTTCAACCGCGTGTACGGGGTCAGGATCGGCACCATTTGCGCGTAGATCTTCGGATTGCCGGCCACGATCTCGCCGCGATGGAGGAAGTCCGAATCGCCGGTGTAGTTGCCGACCAGTCCACCCGCTTCCGTAATGAGCAGGCTGCCTGCTGCGACGTCCCACGGGCTCAGGCCCTGTTCGAAGAAGCCGTCGAGCCGGCCTGCCGCAACATTGGCCAGATCGAGCGAAGCGGCGCCGGGCCGGCGCAGGCCGGCACAGGCGCGCGTCATGTCGGCGAACAGCTTGCAGTAGGCTTCCAGGCCGTCGGTTTCGCGGAACGGAAAGCCCGTGCCGATCAGCCCATCGGCAAGGCGGTCGCGGCGGCCGACGCGAATGCGGCGGTCGTTCAGGAACGCGCCGCGGCCACGCGAGGCCGTGAACAGATCGTTGCGCGTCGGGTCGTAGATCACGGCTTGCGAGACGACGCCCTTATGGACGAGCGCAATCGACACGCCGTAATAGGGCAGGCCGTGGATGAAGTTCGTCGTGCCGTCGAGCGGGTCGATGATCCATTGGTAATCGGACTCGTTGTCCGACTGGCCGGATTCTTCGGCGAGGATCGCGTGATCGGGGTAGGCGGTCTTGAGCGTATCGATGATCGCGGCTTCGGCAGCTTTGTCGACTTCGGTGACGAAATCGTTGTGCTGCTTCTTGCTGACCTGGATCAGATCGAGGTCGAGCGAGGCGCGGTTGATGATCTGTCCGGCGCGACGGGCGGCCTTGACAGCAATGTTGAGCATGGGATGCATAAAACAATTCCTTATGCCGCCGCAACGCATGCGCGCTGCAACGGTGGTGGGTCAAAACCGCCTGGATGCCGCGTGCCCCGTGCAGGTGCGCGCGCCTTCCGTCGACGACGAACGAATTGAAGAAGAGCAATGCGCATACGCGAAGTGCGTAGCCGCTGCAGGTCGGGGTATCGCCCCTGACGGCCGAGGCACTGCCTGAGCAGCAAAATCGATGCGCGAATTCCGGGATTTTACCCGACTTCGGGAGGCGCCGGCTCAGATCATGACAAGTGGGCGATGCGAAAACGCCTCCGCGTTCCCCGCCCGGAAGTCGGGACGCCATGAACGGGATGGGCGAAAGCGCGTTACTATACGGCTGGTCGCGTGCGGTCGACGCGGCCACACTTCGTTTTTGATCTTCCTTCGTTTGCGATGCGTATCGGCAGCGCCTTGACTTCTTCCACAACGCATTCAGGTGCCAGCGCACCGACAACCGGCGCGGCCGGCCCCCACGGCGGTTTCACGTCCACCCAATTCATCCTCGTCGAACCGAGTCACCCCGGCAACGTCGGCGCAGCGGCGCGCGCGCTGAAGACGATGGGCTTTGCGCGCCTGGTGCTCGTCGCACCGCGCGTGGCGCAGGTCAAGACGGACCCGGAAGCCATCGCCATGGCGAGCGGCGCCGACGACGTGCTCGCTTCGGCTACCGTCGTCGCTACGCTTGCCGAAGCGCTCGCAGGCGTGACCTGGTCGGTCGCCATGACGGCGCGCATGCGCGAATACGGCCCCCCGCAGCTTGCACCGCGCGAAGCTGCGGCACAGGCCTGCCCTCAAGCGGCACAGGGCGATATCGCCTTCGTTTTCGGCAACGAGCGCACAGGGCTCTCGAACGAGCACGTGGAGCGATGCAGCGCACTGGCCCATATCCCGGCCAATCCGGCCTACAGCTCGCTCAATCTCGCCCAGGCAATACAAGTCGTTGCCTACGAGCTGCGCATGGCCTATATCGGCGACGAGGCGAGGGCGGTCGGCAACGAGGCACTCGGTCAACGTGCGTCGAGCGAGGAGATCGAGCGCATGTTCGTGCACTTGGAAAACGCCTTGGTCGCTCTCGAATTTCTGGACCCGGCGAATCCGAAAAAACTGATGTCGCGGTTGCGCCGGTTGTTTTCGCGCGCGGGGTTGGAGCGCGAGGAAGTCAATATCGTGCGCGGTATCGCGAAACATATTTTGCTGCACGGCCGCGGAGACGATCGCTCCGCCTGAGCGCGTCGGTCTGCATCGCGGGCACCCGAGCGTCGGCGGCCCGCGCGTTTGAGCTGCCACGGCCGCCCCATCGGCCAATATCCCTGTCGGGACCGGGGCGAATTTTCCGCCTCCAGCAGACCCGCTGCGCAGCCACTACAATCAAGCGCTGGTCATAAGCAAATCGCGGTTTCTCATATCGACGAAACCGCCGCGCAAGCAGCCCGAGCCGCCGAGCACGCGGTGCGGCCTGCCGCACGCCATCCGACAAAACAGCGAGCCCCACCATGTGCAAGAGACGGCGCGAAGGCATCGCCACGATCCGTCAGCGGGATCCCGCCGCACGCAGCGGGT
>CBJMQH010000331.1:0-6263 GCA_966431825.1 uncultured Trinickia sp. | reverse complement strand
CTGTCGAGGGACGCCCCTTCACGATCTGCAACGGCACCGGGCGGGTCCGGCAAGGAATAGGCGGGGGCTGAGCCCGGGGAGCTGGCGGTGCGCGCCGCCTGTGCAACCCGGGCGCGCACCGCCTGCCGCGATCGATCAGTGATGCAAATTGTCGCGGCCCGTCGTGCCCGGCACACCGCCCGTCATATCGTCGCGTGCCATCGTCCTTTCGCTCGACACGGTATCCCAGTACGGCGCGCTGCCGTAGTAGCTATGCAGCTCGCTGGCCCATGCCACGTCGGCCATCGACGGCCAGTGGTCCTTGTCGAACCCGGGGGCATTCTTCACCGCTTCTGCCGCGACGCCGAGGTGGAAGCACTTGCGATCGGTATCGAGCGTCAGCGCGTTCCAGGGAATCGCAAGCAGCTTGTCGCCGATCCCGAGAAAGCCGCCGCTCGACATGACGGCATAAGCGATACGGCCCGTGTATACGTCAAGCATGATGTCCTTGATCTTGCCTACATCCTCGCCGTCCGCGCTCATGACCTTGTTGCCGTCGAGTGTGCTTGCAGCCATCACGTACGGGCCGGGGCCCTCTGCCGTTGCGGCGCCCTTGCCGACGATACGCGTTTCACCTTGGCTGCCCATGGGGTCTTGGGAAATGCTCATGATGCCCTCCTGTATTGCGTGTTGGATGAGTGTTGGATGACAGCGCGCCTCGTGCTGCGCTATTGCACCTGGGAGATCGCCTTCGAGACGGCAGCGGGACTGTCGTAGTTCTTGTCGGGCAGGCGATCGAGCAGCTCCACGATCTCACGGTCGGCGTGATGCGATCGCGCCGTTTCGGCAAGGTGCTCGCGCGTTGTCGGGTAGTCCACGCCGGCAAGTGCCTTTTGAACGGCGACCGGAGACGGTTGTCCCGGATGCCGATGGTCCTGCGAATGGGCCGGATGTTGGGCCATAGATCCCTCCTTGTGTTGCGGCGGGTGTTCTTGCACCGTTCGCGCTTTTGGCGCGCAAGTGCGTTCGACGTCCGCCGGGTTGAACACACCTTGAGTTCGAGCAACAGCCGTTCCATGAACCGAAAGGCAGTGTCTTCGGTCAGTGCCGGCCGCCAGCGCTTTGCCGTTGAAAAACCTGCAGCCGAAGGTGCAGCGTTTGCCGGCTTCTGCGTTCGAGCGCGCCGCGCTCGCGCCGGTCGACGGGTACAGGCGTTGCTCGCGTATGTTCAGTTCTCCCTACGAAGGACGTGCCTCATGCGACCCGATTCCACGCTCGATCGCCTCGCGATCGATACGATCCGTACGTTGTCGATGGATGCCGTGCAGCAGGCTAATTCGGGTCATCCCGGCACGCCGATGGCGCTCGCGCCCGTCATGTACCAGCTCTGGCAGCATCACCTGCGCTACGACCCCGCCGAGCCGCTTTGGCCGAACCGCGATCGCTTCGTGTTGTCGGTCGGACACGCTTCGATGCTGTTATATGCGACGTTGCACCTGGCGGGCGTGCGGGCCGTCGACGACGATAAGCGCGTGAGCGCGGCGCCGGCGGTATCGCTCGCAGACATCGAGCACTTCCGTCAGCTCGACAGTCGTACGCCGGGGCATCCGGAGTACAGGCTGACGACCGGGGTCGAAACCACGACCGGCCCGCTCGGCCAGGGTCTTGGCAACAGTGTCGGCATGGCGATGGCGGGGCGCTGGTATGCCGCGCATTTCGCCCCGGACGGACAGCCGTTGTTCGATTACCGCGTGTATGCGTTATGCGGCGACGGAGATCTGATGGAGGGTGTCTCGCACGAGGCGGCATCGCTGGCCGGGCACTTGCGACTCGGCAATCTGATTTGGATCTACGACAACAACCGCATCACGATCGAAGGTGGGACGGCGCTTGCCTACAGCGACGATGTCGCGCTGCGCTTTCGCGGCTATGGGTGGCATACGCTGCATGTGCAGGATGCGAACGATACCGCGGAGATCGATGCGGCCCTCAGCGACGCGAAACGCATGACCGATGCGCCGACGCTGATCGTCGTGGACAGCGTCATCGCATGGGGGGCGCCGAACAAGCAAAACACCGCTGCTGCGCATGGCGAAGCGCTCGGCGAACAAGAGGTTGCGCTCGCCAAGCGTGCGTACGGCTGGCCGGAAGACAAGAAGTTTTATGTGCCCCAGGAGGTGTATACGCGGTTCGCCGAAGGGGTCGGTGCACGCGGACGCGAGGCGCGCGAGGCCTGGGTCGCGCGACGCAAGCAGCTGGACGCGCGCTCCCCCGACCTTGCGCGCCAGCTGGCGCTCATCGAAGCTCAGGCGCTGCCCGAGCATTGGGACGCGGACATGCCTTCGTTTGCCGCCGATCCCAAGGGCGAGGCAACGCGGGCTTCTTCGGGCGAAGTGCTCAATGCGATCGCGGCACGCGTGCCGTGGCTGATCGGGGGCGCGGCCGATCTCGCACCGTCGACGAAAACGCTGCTCAAGTTCGATGGTGCCGGCAGTTTCTCGCGCGACCAACCGCAGGGACGCAACGTGCACTTTGGCGTGCGCGAGCATGCGATGGGCGCGGTGGCGAACGGGCTCGCGTTGTCGAACCTGCGCCCCTTTACTGCCACCTTCCTGATCTTCAGCGATTACATGCGGCCGCCGATCCGGCTTGCGGCAATCATGGAGGTTCCCGTCATCTTCGTGTTCACGCACGACTCGATCGGGCTAGGGGAAGACGGCCCGACTCACCAGCCGGTCGAGCAACTGGCTTCGCTGCGCGGTATTCCGGGCTTGACTGTACTGCGTCCTGCCGATGCGAACGAGGTCTGCGAAGCGTGGCGTGTCGCGCTCGGCAACGCCCGGCGCCCGACCGCGCTCGTGCTCTCGCGCCAGCCGCTGCCGACGCTCGATCGGTCCCGCTATGCGAGTGCCCAGGGCGTGCGTCGCGGCGCGTATGTCCTGGCCGACGCCGCGCATGGGCAAGCGCCGCAGGTGGTGTTGATGGCGACGGGCAGCGAGGTGGCGGTATGCCTGGAAGCCTATCAGCGCCTGAGCGCCGAAGGTATCGCTGCACGCGTCGTGTCCATGCCTTCATGGGATATCTTCGAGCTCCAGGATGCGGCCTATAAGGACGAGGTATTGCCGCCGGAGCTCGATGCACGCGTTGCGGTCGAGCAAGGCGCCACGCTCGGTTGGGATCGGTACGTGGGTCGCACCGGGGAGAAAATCGTCATGCATACGTTCGGCGCTTCGGCCCCCGCGCGGGACTTGCAACGCAAATTCGGCTTCACGCCGGAACACGTCTACGAAGCGGCAAAGCGGCAGATCGCGCGCACCGTCGCTTCGAAGGGGCTGCCCGGCGGCGACTGAGGGCGCCGTCGCGTCATGACTTCTGCCACTCGCGTCATCTCGGCTCTGCTTCACCGCATCGATACGGCGACCGGCCGCCGTGCATCCACTGCGACGGATCGTCGGCCGGCCGCCCCCCGATCAGTGACCGTTGCCCGACTGGGTGTCGTTGGGTGAGGTGTAGCTGCCCGTGCTGCCGCTGCTGTTCGACCTGCCATTGCCTTGCGGGTCGACGGTCGAATTGTTGCCCGAGCCCATGCCCGTGGACGGGCTGCCGTAGCCGCCCGATTTGCTGTGCGTGGTGGGTCGGTTCAAGGTGTTGCCGCCGCGTGCGCCGCCCAGGCCGCCTTCTGCGCCGGTCGCGCCGTTGCCCGTGGAGCCGGTGGCGCCGGCGCTGCCGATGCCTGCACCACCGCCGCCGCCCGCACTGCCGCCAGCACCACCCGCACCGCCGCCTGCACCTTGTGCGTATGCGCCGCCTGCACAAGCGAGCGCGATGAGCGAAGCGAGGAACGTCTTCGTCGAAGCTTTCATGGTTTGATCTCCATCGAAAAGGTTGCGTTCATGCGCGTCACTTCCACGCATGCACAGCCTGCTGCAAGCGCTGTGCCGCACTTCTCGCGCGCGTCGGGCCCCCGACGGCCTGGAACAGCTGTTGCGGACCCCGACAGAGCCTGGGCGCTGCGGCGCGGCCCTCGACTGGCGCGCCAGCGCACAGCACACGCGAAGCGCGGCCGCGGTGCGGACCGTCGGTGCGCGTTTAACCTTCTTCGTTTCAATGCGAGGCGTCGCCATGGCAAATACGTTGACCGCGAAGCAGAGCCTCTCCGAAATCGAGCATGCGCTTGCGAAAAGTTTTCCGTTTCCATCCACGTCGGTGACGCACGTGACGAGTTCCGCCGGCGTGGCGACCGTGCAGATATCGTGGGTCGCGTCGAGCGGGAGCACGACGATCCTCGATGCGCGCTGCGCGATGAATCTCGTCTTTGACCCCGACGCGTTGAGCCACTACGCTCAGATGCATGGCAGCGAACGGCTGCGTGTGCGCGAGGCATTGCGCACACGCGCCGAAGACGCGCTGCGCGAGCGGATGCTGCCCGACGCCGCGCCGCTCGACGAGTGCAACCTCTTGGTCGGAGTCAGTGCCGCGATGATCGACGCAGCCGCGCGAGGACAACTGTGGAGCGCGTGACGCCGGCCGCGCGGGCGAGCGTGCGGGCGCGCATCGCACGCGATCTGTGGCAGGCCGCCTGGCGCTACCGCCGGCAAACGCTTTCTGCCGCACTCCTGATGATCGCCGCGAAGCTTGCCGGTGTCTCGGTGCCGCTCGCGTTGCGCGCGATCATCGACGATCTCGGTCACCGCACGCCGCTCGCGTTGTTTCCCGTCTTTCTCGTGCTGGCTTATGCGTTGTTGCGCTTCGTGGGCGATGCGCTCGGCGAAGCGCGCGACGTCGTTTTCAGCGTCGTCACCCAGCATACGGTCGCGGGGCTGGCCGAGCGGACGTTCGCACGGCTGCATCGGCTCGGAGCGCGCTTTCATGCCCAGCGCGAAACCGGCTCGATCGTGCGGGACGTCCAGAAGGGCACGGACGGAATCGGGTACTTGCTCGGCGTCGGCTTGTTCACGATCCTGCCCGCGATCATCGAAATCGGTACCGTCATCGGCATCATCGCCATCAACTTCACGATCGCGTTCAGCTGGATCGTGGCGGGCACGCTCGTCGCCTATGCAGGCTATACCGTCGTCTTCACGCGGCGCCGAATGGTTGTGCAGCGCGAGGTCAACCGACTCGAATCGGCATCCGACAGCCGGCTCGTCGACAGCATGCTCAATTACGATACGGTGAAGTATTTCGCGGCTGAAGATATCGAGGCCGGCCGCTATCGCAGCGTGCTCAATCACTGGATCGTCGCGCGTCTGGCGAATCAGAAGGCGCTGACCGCATTGCACATCGGCCAGAGTGCGATCGTGTGCCTCGGTATCGCGGTCACCATGCTGCTCGCGGTACAGTACGTCGCAGTGGGCCGTTTGTCGTTGGGCGATCTCGTGCTCGTCAATGCCTACATCGTGCAGGTCTGCATGCCGCTCAACACGCTGGGGTTCGTGTTTCGCGAGACGAACGATGCGCTCGTGAACGTGGAACGCATGTACGCCGTACTCGAGGGGAACAGGGGTGACCCGGCCAAGGGCACGGACGGCGACGAAGAGGATCGCGACGAGCCGAACGCGCGGCCGCTGCTCGTTACGGCCGGGGAGATCGCATTCGAGCGCGTCGACTTCGGCTACGACCCGACCCGGCAGATCCTGCACAGTATTGAATTTCGTGCGCGCGCCGGCCGTACGCTGGCCGTGGTCGGGGGTAGCGGTTCCGGGAAATCGACACTCGTCAAACTGCTCTTCCGGTTCTACCCGCCCACGCGTGGGACCGTCCGTATCGACGGTCAGGATCTGCGTAGGGTCACGCGCCGATCGTTGCGCGAAGCGATCGGGATCGTGCCGCAGGATACGGTGCTCTTCAACGAAACGATCGCCTACAACATCGGTTACGGCAGACCCGAGGCCACGCGCGCCGATATCGTGCGCGCGGCGCGTGCGGCTCAGCTCCACGAGTTTATCGAGCGGCTGCCCGATCACTACGATACGCGCGTCGGGGAACGGGGGCTGCGCCTCTCGGGCGGGGAGCGTCAGCGTATCGCGATTGCGCGGGCGTTTCTCAAGGACCCGCCGATCATCGTGTTCGACGAAGCGACTTCGGCACTCGATACGCGTTCCGAGCGCGCGATTCAGAACGAGTTTCGCCGGCTTTCGCAGGGCCGCACGTCGATCGTGATCGCGCATCGGCTGTCGACGGTGGTCGATGCCGATCACATACTCGTCATGGAGCACGGCAGGATCGTCGAACAGGGTACGCACGCTGACCTGCTCGCGCGCGCAGGCGGCGTGTACGCGAGG
>CBJMQH010000330.1:0-6264 GCA_966431825.1 uncultured Trinickia sp. | reverse complement strand
GTGAAGTCCTTCCCGCGTACGCCTGAGGCGATCAGATAAAGCGCGAGCAACGGCACGGGAATCGACGCGATGCTTTCCATCATCGCAGCCCCGAAGCCAAGGACGAAGCCAACAGGCTTGACCCATTTCGGCGCCAGCGTGAAGCGCGGCGAAGCGAGCAGCAGTGCCGCGGCAAAAATCAGCAAGCTGCCGGCCACGGCCTGCGCGTGATGGGGTTCGAGCGAAACGAGAATCGTCACGCCGACGATATTGCCGAGCACCGTGCCCACAAGCGGCGCTGCGATGCGTCGGACTGTGCCGACCATCTCGCCGCCCTCCAGCGCCTGCGGTATGTTGCCGAGCACCACGGGCATCGACAGCAGCAACACGGCTTGTTTGACGGGCATCAACTGGCTCAGGATCGGCATCGCAACGAGCGGCACGCCGATGCCGACAATGCCCTTGGCAGCACCCCCCAGCACGAGCGCCACGATGATGCCGGTCAGTGCATAGGCCGAAAGACCATGCAGTGTCGGGCCGAGGATGCCGGAGCAGCAGTCGAGGTGAACCATGGCGATACTCGCGCGAAGCGGGGCCGGTGCGCGAGCGGGGCGACTTCAGCGCGCCGCCGCGTGCGGCCAGGGTCAGTGAGAAGGTGTGGCGGGTGCTGCGACCGGCGCGGACGCCGGCGAACCGCCCGACGCTGCGGGTTGCTCAACCGCGACCGCAGGCGCATCGCCAGCCCCAGAGGCGGGAGCCGAAGCGGCACCGGGCACCGGCGCGGGCAGCGATCCGGGCGCCGAAGCGGCGGCCGGGGCAGCAGCCCCAGCCCCACCGCCGGCCGCGGAACTCGCGCTGCCGCCCGACGCCGGCGCAGGCGCCGCAGTACCGGAATCGTCATCGTCGTAGTTCGGCAGAGCAGGGGTGCCCGTGTCGCCGTTGCCCGCGCTCAACTTCGATTTGCGCTGCTGAAGATAAGCATCGCGAACGAATGAATACTTATCGAGCGCGGCCTGTTCGAGCACATTGGTAGCCGCCAGCATATCGGAGCGCGCGCTGACGAACTGCACGACGTAAAGCGGCGTCCGTGCCGAAGGCTCGATGTAGTTCAGCGGGTTGAACCGCACATCGACGGCCAGGCCGACGCTGTCGCGGAACGTACTCGGCCCGAACACGGGCAGCACGAGATAAGGGCCCGACGGCACACCCCAACGGCCGAGCGTCAGGCCGAAGTCCTGATGGTGCTTCGGCAGCCGCGCAAGCGTCGCGAAATCGATGAGACCGCCGATGCCGAACGTCGTGTTCATCGCGAAGCGGATGACGTCTTCCGTCGCATCGGTGATCTTCAGCTGCAACAACTCGTTTGCGATGTTGCTGAGATCACCCAGGTTCGAGAAGAAGTTGCTGATGGCCGTGCGCAACGGCTGCGGCGTAACCTTCTGATACCCCTTCGCCACCGGGACGGCGATCGTGCGATCCACCGCGTCGTTCACCTTGAAGACAACGCGGTTCATCGGTTCGAGCGGGTCGCCCGCGGTACGGTTGGGCCCACTCGCACAGCCGGCGAGGAACGTCGCGGCGCACAGCGCCGTGACGGCGGTTCGGATCTTATCCATCGATTCCTTCTAGTTCTTTCTTGGGGGCGCTTGCCTGGCGCGGCCTGCCCATGAGTACCGGCTGAAAGACGACGGCACCGATGAGCGTGCAGGTCAGCGCAAGTGCCAGCAACCTGCCCATGCTCGCGGTACCGGGATGATGCGACAGCCAAAGGCTGCCAAATGCCGTCGCGGTGGTCGCGGCACTGAACAGTACCGCGTGCGTCAGGCTCGAACCGAGCAAACGCGTCTGCCCGGCGCGCCACGCCATCACGAAATAAACCTTGAACGCCACACCCACGCCAAGCATCAACGGCAGCGCGATGATATTCGCGAAGTTGAGCGGCATGCCGAAAACCACGCAAAGCTCCTGCGTGACGAGCCCGGAAACCAGCAGCGGGATCATCGTGCGCAGCACGTCGGCAAAGCGGCCCAGCGCGATCCAAAGCAGCAGCGTAATCGACAACACGGCCCCCGCCGCCGCATGAATGAACGCGGTGATGATGGTATCTGCCGAATGCAGAATCGAGATCGGGCCGCCGATTGCGCTTGGTTCGGCCTGCTTAAAGGCATGCGCGAACCGGCGCAGCATCGCATCGTCACCCGGGTCTACGCCGGGCGGCACGCGCGGCGAAATCTGCACAAGCGCCCGCCCATCCGGCGCGACCCAGTCCCGCACGAGCTGAGGAGGCAATGCCTCACGCGTGATCGTACCCGGTTGCAGCAGCGAGGCGAGCTGCTGGAGCGCAAGCCGCAACGGAACCGCGAAGGCGGCTTCGGCGCGGTCGCGCGCGGCTGCGTCGGCGGCCGCCAGTTTCGCGAGCGAGGCCGACAGACGGTTTGCCTCGGCCGCACCGGCACCTGGGTGATCCTCGGCCGCATACGCCAACTGCTTCGATGCGCGCTTGAGGGCCGCCACACGCTGCGCGTCGGTCGCGGCGGGTGCGGACGTCTGCGCAAGCGCAGGCAAGAGGGCCTGCGCCGCGCTGCCGATCGCGGCGAGCTTCGCCGGCTGGTCGGTCGGGATGAAGGTGGAGAGCGTCGTCGTGCGGCCCACCTCGGGCAGCGCCGACAAGCGCCGCGCCGTTTGGTCCGCCGCGGTCAGCGACGGCGCAAGCACGGCAACATCGTTCACCGAAGCTTCGGGCGAATCCTTCAACGCGAGCAGCGTCGCCATCGACTCCGTATGCGGGTCCTTCAAATGCAGCGGATTGAAGTCGAACCGCAGATGCAGCAACAGCGGCAACGCCGCAATCACGACCACGAGCGTGCCGATCAGAATCGGCTTGCGGTGATCTTGCAGATAGTCGTCGATCGGTTCCAGCGCGCGAAAACCGGGCCGCGCCGCTTCGCCGGGCGGCGCCATCAGCTTGAGCAGCGCGGGCAGCAGCGTCAATGTGCTCAGAAACGCCACGACCATGCCGACACCCGCGATCAATCCGAGCTCGGACACGCCGCGGTAAGCGGTGGGCAGGAACGAGAAGAAGCTCGTAGCGACCGCGGCCGTGGCCAGCGTGAGCGGCATCCCCATCGAGTGCGCGGCGCCCACGAGCGCATGATCGAGCCGTTCGTCGCGATGGCGCTCTTCGCGGTACTTCACCCCATACTGAATTGCGAAGTCGGCGCCGAGCCCGACGAACAGCACCATGAAGGCGACCGAAATCATGTTCAGCGAGCCGACCATCATGAGCCCGAGGGCTGTGGTGATCGGCAGCCCGACTGCGAGCGTCACGAACACGGCGCCGATCATCCGCTTCGAGCGCAGCGCGAGCCACAGAATAATCAGGACGACTGCGAGTGTGCCGATGCCGTTGACCACGGCACCGTCGGCCACAGAAGCGAACTCCTCGTCGGCGAGTGGTTGTTCGCCCGTCCAATGCACGACAGCGCCGAAACGCTGATACAGACCGAGCTGCCGCTCGGCCAGCCGAATCGTTTCGGAGGCCTGCGCACCGGCTTGCAGCGCGGCATAGTTGACCACGGGCTGCACGGTAACGAATGCATGTGCCGGTTGCCGTGCCTCAGCGGGATCGACGAGCGCTCGCCATGAGAAGGCGGCCGGCTTGCCGGCGAGTACGGCGTCGACCGTATTCGCACTGCGCGTGAACAGGTTCGCCATTCCCGGCAGCTTGACCTGTCCGGATTGCAGCGGCAGACCGAGCATCGTCGAGAGCGTGGTGGCCAAGCCCGTCACGCTCGGATCATGCGCGAGCGTATTGATGAGCGGACGCGCTTGCGCAAGCTGCGACGTCGTGTCGGTCAACTCGCGCGTGGACAGAAACAGCAGACCGTTATGCTCGAACAGCGGGCCGCCCGCCGGCTGCGACACGGAGCCGATCGTGCTCGCATAGGCCGGCGCTTTGAGGCCGTTAGCCAGGGCATCGGCGGCAGCATCGGCCAGCTCCGGCGCCGGCGCTTCGACGACTGCAAGAATCGTTTCGCCGCGCTGCGGGAAAGCGCGATCCATCGCATCGCCGAGCGCGGACCATTGTGCGTCGGCTTCGATGAGCTTGCTGACATCGGTGTTGATCTTGAAATGCCCGGCAACATACGCGCCGCTTGCGGCGGCGAGGATGAGCGAGAGCGCGACGACCCATACCGGGCGGCGGACCGACCAGGCAACGAGTCGAACGATGAGGGACGTCAGCATGAGTTCGCCGGCAACAAGGACTTGGAAGAGTTGGGGCTAAAACGCCTAAGTATACCGGCGTCTGCGTTCGCGACGTAGGCGGCGCGAGCGGCCCGAAGCTTGCTGCATCGATTCTCTTTCGCTCACCGGAAGGATCGTCGCGCCGAGTCCTGGCACGCGCGATGCAGCGTAGGATGCCGCCTGCGAACCTTGCCTCGCACGACCGCGCGACACCCATCTCGGGCCGCGCATGCGCTGTGCCAAGCAGCGCGATACAGCGTGACGTTGTGCGGCGGCTGCAATCCGACGCTGTGCGGTTCATCGCGCGCCTTCGCCACGGCTCGGTATACTGACCGACGACGGCTTACCGGGCGCGATCGAGGCTGCGGGCGAATGCGATGAGCCGCCTGTTGCAGTCCGCTCGCCGATGCCCGGGGCCAGCCGTTTTTCCATTGGACTTCAGGACGCAAATGAAACGCTATCTATCCGCCTTTTTCGCTGCAGCATTCGTTTGCAGCGCGGCCTACGCTGAAACTGCGCCGCTCGATGTCGTCAAGACTGCCGTCGAAGGCACGGTGCAAGCGATGAAGGCCGACCCGGCCGCGCGCAATGGCGACATGGCGAAGATCACGAAAGTCGTCGAAGACCATTTCCTGCCGGCCACGAACTTCGACAAGACGGCGCGCATTGCTGTCGGCGACGCCTGGAAGCAAGCTACGCCGGCGCAGCAGGAAGAGCTCGCGAAGCAGTTCAAGATCCTGATGACGCGTACTTACGCGGCATCGCTCGCCCAGCTCGGCACGCAGGACGCGAAGTTCGCGTTCAAGGACGGCGGCAAGGCCGGCGGCGACACGCTCGTCAACTCGACGGTGACGACGCCGGGCGACAGCCAGGCGGTGGGCTACCGGCTGGGCAAGGCTGGCGCCGACTGGAAAATCTATGACATCGACATGTCGGGCGCGTGGTTGATCCAGGTGTATCAAGGCCAATTCAAGTCGGTCGTCGCTCAGAGCGGGATCGATGGCCTCATTCAGTATCTGAAGAAGCACAACGCGCGCGACGAATGACGTGACGAGGCGGCCGCGGCCCTGAGCCGCGGCGCTCCACTACCGTCCTGTATGGGCGGGACTGCGTTCTGCGTCCCGCTGAACGACATGGGTCAGTTCGACCCGCTCGGCGCTTAGCAGATCCCGCAGGAAACGTGGCCGCACGTCGACATGCGAGAGCTCGTTGCGAGCGAACCACGAAAACACGAGGCGTTTGCCACCCTCCGATCCACCATGAGTTCGGGTGATATCGAGCAGCGCTGATCCGGATTCGATGTTGGCGATAAAGCACAAGCCGATTTCGTGGTGCGCCCGCTCGTTGTACTCGAAGAAGTTCTCGACAACGCATGCCATACGCTCGACGCGGACTTGAACGCCGATCTCTTCCTGCATTTCACGGACGACGGTCGTAGCGGCATCTTCCCCCGGCTCCACTCGGCCGCCGGGCAAACTCCAGAACTCGTCCCCCTCGATCTGGTGCAGCAGTACGTGCCCGTCGTGGAAGATGATCGCGGCTGCTCTCAGATCAAAGCGGTGCGTGTCGGTGTCGAATGAGATCATAAGGTTGCGTGAGTGGTTGGGCATCGCACGAGTACGAGCGATATGGCGCTGCGGATTTCGCTCACCGCCGCCTGCGTTCCACTGCGAATTTGATCAGCTCGGCTTGCCCTTCTATTTCAAGCTTGCGCTTGATGTTCAGCCGGTGCGTCTCCACCGTGCGCACCGACAACTGATACCGCTGAGCGATCTGCTTGCTCGACAGCCCCTCGGCCAGCGCATCGAGAATCTCCTCTTCGCGTGGCGTCAGACGCTCTGCCGGTGTTTGCAGTGCGCTCGCCTGTACCATGCGCGCCGCAATGCCGGCACTGAAAAACGTGCGGTTTTCCAGTACGGCCGCAATCGCGTGCACGATCTCCGCACTCGGCGAATCCTTCAGCAGATAACCGCTCGCACCGGCGCGCACGGCCTGCATCAAGTACTCGATGTTGTCGGGCAGCGACAGCATCAGCACGCG
>CBJMQH010000329.1:0-6279 GCA_966431825.1 uncultured Trinickia sp. | reverse complement strand
CAAGGCCTCATACCCCGCGCCGTCGGCGTTGAGCAGTCTGTCTACAAGATGGTGCGACGACGCATCGCGCCGCAGCGCGCAGACGAGGATTTTTCAGTCAAACGGAAGCCTTTATGCGAGCTGGTTATAGCTTCGCGTCGGCCCTGCGCACTTAAGAGCGTCCCCGGCCGCCGTCTGGCACACTCCCCAATCAGAAACCTCCGAGGAGCCACTCATGGCCGAACAACGCTACACGGGCGCCTGCCACTGCGGCGCCGTCAAATTCGCGGTCGATCTGGATCTCGCACAAACGATCGTCTGCAACTGCTCGATCTGTACGAAGCGCGGCTTCATCTGGGCCTTCGCGCCCGCGAGCCGCTTCGAACAGACAGCCGGCGATGAAGCAAGCACCGCCGAATATCTGTTCAACAAACACGCCATCAGCCATCGCTTCTGCCGCAGCTGCGGCGTCGAAGCCTTCGCGTTCGGCGCCGCACCGGGCGGCGAGAAGACTGCCGCGATCAACGTCCGCTGCCTCGACGGCGTCGATTTGAACACGCTCAAACCGACGCCCGTCGACGGCGCCAGCGTTTAACGTCTCGCGCTAACGGCTCTCCTTCACGCGCGAAACGAGCTGCGTCGGACTCACGAACTGCAGCGCAATCAGCACCCAGACCAACGTGATCGCCATATAAATCATGGCCATCGCATCGATCGACTGCGGCGCTCGCACCCCGGTCGAGAAGACCGCGTAGTAGAGCGCGACAACGAGCGTCTGCGTGCTCGGCCCCGCCGTGAAGAACGTCAGCTCGAACATCCCGATCGTGCGCACGAGCACGAGCAGCCCTGCAGCCAGCATCCCCGGCACCAGCAACGGCAGCAGCACGTGCCGGAAATAGCGCAGCGTATCGGCCCCGAAGATCCGTGCCGCGTTCTCGAGGTTCGGGTCGATCTGCTCGATGAACGGCGTCATAACCAGGATCACGAACGGCAGGGCAGGAACCAGGTTGGCCAGAATCACGCCGCCCAGCGTGCCGGCCAGCCCGACCTTGTACATGACCGTCGCCATCGGAATGCCGTAGGTCACCGGCGGCACCATCAGCGGCAGCAAAAACGTCAGCATCGCTAATCGTTTGCCGGGAAATTGCGCACGCGCAAGCGCATAGGCCGCCGGCACGCCGAGCGCGATCGAGAGCAGTACGACGGCGCCAACGACTTCCATCGTCACCCACAGCACGCTCGAAAGCTGAAAGTCGCTCCACGCCTGTGCGTACCAATGCGTCGTAAACCCCTGCGGCAGCAGCGTACCGAACCAGCGCGTCGCGACGGAATTGACGGCGACAGTGGCGATCAGCAGCAGCACATTGCCCAGGAAGAACGCCATCACGCCCCAGACAAGGCATTTCCAAATCCGCCCGCCCACGCTCTCCTGCTGCCGCGTCTCGCGCGCCCCCGGTCGCGCCGCACCGCCTTTCACGCGCTCCTCGATCGGCAACGCATGCGCCGTTTGATTGTCGATGGCCATCACCCTTTCCCTCCCGTGACGGGGCCGCGATAGAAGAAGCGGCGCGCGCCGAGCATGCCGGCAACGACGACGAGTTGCACGAAGCCCATCACGATCGCGATCGTCGAAGCCAGCGAATAGTCGTAGCTCTCGAACGCAGCCTCCGACGCCGCAATCGAAATCACGCGCGTCGGTCCCGCCGGGGCCCCGAGCAGCACCGCCGACGGAAACACCGAAAACGCCTGAACGAACGAAAGACAAGCGGCCATCGTGAGCCCCGGCACGAGCAACGGCAGATAGATCTGCCGAAACTGCTGCCAGGGGCTGGCGCCGAGCGTGGCCGCGGCGCGAGCGAGCGTCGGGTCGATCCCCGTCACATACGAGAGCGTAAGCAGGAATGCGAACGGAAAACCCGATACCACGAGCGAGATCAGCACCCCCCAATAGTTGTGCGTGAGCCGCACTTCGTCCGAATACAGATGGAGCCCCGCGACCGCCTGCGAGAACCAGCCGTTCGGCGAAAAATACGTCAGCATCCCATCCGCAATCAGCACGGTGCCGAGCGTCACGGGAATCACGAGCAGCGTCGTGGCAAGCTTCTGATACGGCGATTTACGACGCAGCGAGAACGCGACCGGCACCGACAGCCCGACGTTGATCAGCGTGGCCGGTACGGCAAGCTTCAGCGTGACGAAAATCGTCGGCCACATCGTGTCGTCGGAGAAGAATGCGGCGTAGTTGGCCAGCAGAGCTCCCCCGTTCATCGGCTCGAACGACAGCACGAGCCCGTACGCGAACGGATAGATGAACAGCGCAATGATGAACGCGAGCGCGGGTGCGACGAGCCAACCCTTCGCATCGCGCGGCGCTGCAACCGAGAGCGCGCTCATGATGCCCGCTCCTCGCGATAGACGAGCGCACGCTCGGGCAAGACGGCAAGCGACACGCGCTCGCCCACCGTGAACTCGCCGGCCACCCGTGCCCACAAGCGTCCGAACGCCGCCTTAACGAGCAGCAGCGAGTCGCGGCCGCCGTATTCGACCACCTCCACGTCGACGTCGAACGCGTTCGGCGTGCCCGCTTCTGCGCGTTCGAGATCCTCAGGGCGAACCGCGAGCATCACGTCCTTCGTCTCGAACTCGTCCATCGGCGTGCCGACGAGCTTCACGTCGCCCGCCGAGACTTCGACGCCCGCCCCGAGCGCGCGCTCGAGCGTGCACGGCAGCACGTTCCGATAACCCATGAAGCGGGCCACATGCAGATTGCGCGGGCGGCCATAGACTTCTTTCGGCGACGCAACCTGCTGAACGACACCCTCCTTCATAACGACAATCCGGTCCGCCATCGACAGCGCCTCGTCTTGATCGTGCGTGACATAAATCGTCGCGCGTTCGAGCTGCCCATGAATGCGACGGATCTCCGCGCGCATCTCGATGCGCAGCTTCGTGTCGAGGTTCGAGAGCGGTTCGTCCATCAGCACGACGGGCGGCTCGATGACAATCGCGCGCGCAATCGCCACGCGCTGCTGCTGCCCGCCCGACAGTTGTCCCGGCAATTTGCTTTCGTGGCCGACGAGCTGCACGAGCTGCAGCGCCGCGCGTGCGCGACGCTCGGTTTCGGCTCTCGGCGTGCCGCGCATCTTGAGCCCGAACCCGACGTTCTCGAGCACGGTCATGTGCGGAAACAATGCGTAGTTCTGAAAGACCATGCCGAACCCGCGCTTCTCGGGCGCAAGCACGTCGATCCGCTTGTCGTCGAGCCAGATCTCGCCACCGGTGAGCGGCTGCAAACCCGCAATGCAGTTGAGCGCCGTGGACTTGCCGCAGCCGGACGGGCCGAGCAGCGCGATAAATTCGCCACGCTCGATCGTCAGATCGAGCCCCTGCAGCGCGGCGACATTTTCGCCTTCGGCGTTCGCGAAGCTGCGGCACACCGCATTCAGGCGCAGCCGATCGAAAGTATGCTTCATGATGATTTCCTGACTGGCTTTCCGGCAGGCGGCAGCGGCGAGCGCCGCCACCTGCGTGTCTCCTTCGTACCGCTTCTCGCGGCGCATCGCGCTTTCGTTACTGCTTCTTCTGCGCACCGACCTCGCGGTCCCACTTCTGGAACGCGGCGACCATCGCCTGCGCCGGCAGCGGCACGACGCTCGGCCGCTCGGCGATCCACTTGTCGTATTCAGGACGCCCGAATTTCTGCATCACCTCCTGGCTGTGCGCAGGCGCGTCCTTGATCGTCACGCCCTTCACGGCCGGCCCCGGGTAGAAGTAGCCGTCGTCGTAGGTCATCGCCTGCTGCGCCGGCTCGAGCATGAAGTTGAGCAGCTTGTACAGCACGTCGAGCTTCTCCTTCGGCACGCCCTTCGGGATAACCATGTACTGCGCATCGTTCACCCAGGTCATGTTGTCGAACGCCTGCACCTTGAACGACGACGGCACGACACCGAGCGCGCGCGGATTGATGTCCCAGCCCGTCATCGTGACCGTCATGTCGCGTGTGCCTTCGCCGAGCTCCTTCATCACGGCGGAGGTGCCGCCCGGGTAGTACGGGACGCACTCGTTCAACTGCTTGAGGAACGCCCACGTCTTGTCCCAGCCATTGATCGGGTCCTGCGGGTTCTTGTCGCCGAGCAGGTAAGGCAGCCCCATCAGCCACGCGCGACCGGGACCGGAATTCGCCGGGCGTGCGTAGATCAGCTTGTTCGGATGCGCCTTGCACCACGCAAGCAGCTGCTCGGGCGTCTTCGGCACATCGGTGACCTTCGCCGGGTTGTATTCGAGCAGCGGGCCGGCCGGCGAATAGACGACTTCGAGCCCATAGCCCTGGGCGAGCTCCTGCATCTTGCGCGCGCCGGGGGAGTATTTGTCGAGCACGCCCGGGAACGTCGAAGCCTGATCGGGCAGCAGCTTGACCCAGAGGTTCTGCTCGATGCCTGCCGCCAATGCGTCGGTACCGGTCAGCACGAGATCGATGTCGGAACGTCCCGCCGCCTGCATCGCCTTGATCTTGCCCGGCAACTGCGGTGCGGGCGCATTCGTATAGGTGATATTCGCAACGAGGTTCGGGTACTTGGCCTTGAAGGCCTCGAAACCGGCCTTCGTCAGCGCGAGGTTGCCCGCCACATCCACGATATTGAGCGACACGGGGTCGGCCAGCGCCGCCGTGGCAGCGAACGACATGCAAAGCGCAGCAGCCAGTTTGCCGATGCGATGCGCGAATCCTGCTCGTTTCATCAAGTCTCCTCCGTTGATCGGAATAGTGGTTTTCGATTCGACTACGACCTGTTCACTCGATTCAGTCCATTCGTAGAACTACCTGTTCGTGTCCGGCCCCGCACGCAGCATCGGCTCCGGCAAGCCTGTCACGCCGGCATCGAGCGCGAACAGCGCACCCGAAAGCGGCTCGCCCGGGACCCGTATCGACGTGACGAACAGCGTGCCCAGCCCTGCACCGCCGAACGCGCACATCGCAGGCTTGGCCACCGGCACACGCAAGCTGCGCTCGAGCGTGCCGGCAGGCGTGAAGCGATGGATCACGCCGCCGTCGTTTCCGCAGATCCAGTAGCAGCCGTCGGCGTCGACGGCCGCGCCGTCCGGGCGCCCCGCGTGCTGCGTCATGTCGATGAACAGACGCCGCCCGTGCGGGATGCCTTCGTCGACGTCGTAGTCGAATGCCCACACGGCCTGCCGGCTGGCGTGCGAGTCCGACAGGTACATCGTGCGTCCGTCCGGACTGAACGCAAGCCCGTTCGGGACGATCAGACCGTCGCACACGCCGACGAGCCACCCCTGCATTGCGTCGAGCCGATAAAGCCGCCCGAGCGCAAGTGCAAGCGTCGTATCGCAGACCATCGTGCCCGCCAGGAAACGCCCCTGGCGATCGCAGCGGCCATCGTTGAACCGCATGTCGCCGCTCGGGTGCGCGACGCTCGCCATCAATGCGCGCGTCGAAAGCGGCTCGCCGGGCACAGGATGCCCGACGCGGAAGATGCCGGTCTCCATCGCGAGCGCCACGCCGCCGCCCTCGATCAACGCCAGCGACCCCGCCATTTCGGGCAGGCCCCACGAATCGGTCCGGCCCGATTGCGCGTGCCAGCGCCAAAGCATGCGGGCCGGAATATCGGTCCAATAGAGCGCGTGCTCGTCCCCGCACCAGACTGGGCTTTCGCCTAGCGCGCACTGAATGTCGCCGATGCGTTCGCACTCGGTCATCTCATCCATCTCCGAACGGCCCGACCGTGACGAACGCACCGCCTTGATAACGCCGAACGGGGTCGTCTTCCGGCAACGGCGGCTGCTCGCGCTCGATCCGCGCGCGCCACGGCTCGCTTGTCTGAACCGGCACGTAACCGAGCCGTGCGGCGCTCTCGTCGCGCCACCAGCGCTCGCGGTTAGCCGACACGCCGTAGACGACGAGACATTCGACACGCGGCACGAACATCGCACGGCGCACGAGTTGTTCGAGGTCGTCGAAGCCGAGCCACGTCGAGAGCATGCGGCGATCTTTCGGCTCGGCGAACGACGACCCGATCCGAATGCTGACGGTCTCGATCGCGTAACGGTCGTAGTAGAAGCGCGCGAGTTGCTCGCCGTAGGCCTTGCTGAGGCCGTAGTAACCATCGGGCCGCGGCGGTGCCGCCGTATCGATCGTTTCGTCCTGCCGATAAAAGCCCGTTACATGGTTCGAGCTCGCGAATACGATGCGTTTGACGCCGTGGCGGAGGGCCACCCCCTACAAGCGATAAAGACCCACCCTACTGGCCAGCAAAAACTCTCCGAACAACCACCCCACCCAAA
>CBJMQH010000328.1:0-6298 GCA_966431825.1 uncultured Trinickia sp. | reverse complement strand
TTCCGAGTGTCCTCGAAAACCTGCACGAGCAGTACCTGCTGCCGCCGCTGCACGCTGGCTGGGCCGTGCGGCGCAAGTCGACCCATTTCTCGTGCTATGACGACGTCGCCAAGAAGTTCGCGAAGCTCGTCGAGATCGATCCGTGGATGGTCAACCCGTATTTCGCGCACGTGGAAGGCGTCGACTTCGAAGCGCGCACCGGTGAGGAGGCGCTCGGCGATGCGATCGATGCCGTGCTCAAGAAGATCGCCCGCAAGTACCGCGAATACGGCATCGGCGAAAAGCCGTATGTCGTCATCAAGTCCGATGCCGGCACCGACGGCCGCGGTGTCATGACGGTGCACGATGCTTCCGAGGTGGCGAACCTCACGAAGGGCGAGCGCGCGCGCATGGCTGCGACCAAGGGCGGGTTGCAGGTGCACGACGTGATCGTGCAGGAAGGTGTGTACACGTTCGAGCGCGTAGGCGATGAAGTCGCCGAGCCTGTCGTCTACATGATCGACCGATACGTGGTCGGCGGCTTCTACCGCGTGCACGGCAGCCGCGAGCGCGACGAGAACCTCAACGCCCCGGGCATGCATTTCGTGCCGCTCGGCTTCGAGCACACGGCATTGCCCGACGCCCATGCGAAGCCGGGTGCAGCGCCGCCGAACCGCTTCTACATGTACGGTGTCGTGGCTCGTCTCGGCCTGTTGGCCGCATCGGTCGAGCTTGAAAAGACGGACCCCGAAGCGATTCAGGTCTGACGCGCGCTTCGCGGCGCCCATTCAACGCATGCCACGCCCTGACGGGGAGCTCGGAATTTCATGGACATCCTTTTCATCGCCGACCCGCTGCACCACTTCAAGATCTACAAGGACTCGACCTACGCCATGATGGCCGAGGCGGCACGGCGCGGGCATGCGGTCTACGCCTGCGAACCGAAGCATCTCGCCTGGAGCGGCGGCGATGTCGAGGCGACCGTGCGCCGCGTCCTGCTCGTCGGCGACCAAGCCGATCTCCATCGTCATCCCTGGTATGAGAGCGGCGAGCACGAGCACCGTTCGCTGACCGCGTTCGGCGCCGTGCTGATGCGCAAGGATCCGCCGTTCGACATGGAGTACGTCACGTCGACGTGGCTGCTCGAACTGGCCGAGCGCGCCGGTGCGCGCGTGTTCAACAAACCGCAGACGATTCGCGACCATTCGGAAAAGCTCGCCATTGGCGAGTTTGCGCAATTCGTCGCACCGACGCTCGTCACGCGCGACGCCGCGCGCTTGCGTGCATTCCACGCGCAGCACGGCGACGTGATTCTCAAGCCGCTCGACGGCATGGGCGGGATGGGCGTCTTCCGCGTGACGCGCGAGGGGATGAATCTCGGCTCGATCATCGAAATGCTGAGCCACGACGGTGCGCGCTCGGTGATGGCCCAGAAGTTCATCCCTGAGATTTCGGCCGGCGACAAGCGCATCCTGCTCATCGGCGGCAAGCCGGTGCCGTACGCGCTCGCACGGATTCCGCAAGGCGGCGAGGTGCGCGGCAATCTCGCCGCGGGCGGGGTGGGCGTGGCCCGGCCGCTGTCGGCGCGCGACATGGAGATCGCGCAGACGCTGGCCCCCGTGCTCGCTTCACGCGGGCTGCTGCTCGTGGGGCTCGACGTGATCGGGGATTGGCTCACCGAGGTCAATGTGACGAGCCCGACCTGTTTCCGCGAGATCATGGACCAGACGGGCTTCGACGTCGCAGGCATGTTCGTCGACGCGCTCGAGCGTGCCGCCGGTTAGCGGCGCCATGGGGTGATCCTGGCCGGGCGTCCAGGCGCCTTGCCTCGTAACTTGCAGTAACGTTCGTCGAACGGGACACGAACCGACCTGAAACGAACGGAAAAATGGCGAGCCCATCGCCTGCTACAATTCCGATCTTTCCCGTCCGGCGCTGCATGCGCCGTCGGGGCCGGCAACCGGTGCTGCCCGTTTCGAGCGCCGTGGCTGGCGGACCGGTGGGTATCGGTTCGATGGCGTCCGGCGCTCCCGCCGGGCGCGGACCTTTCCTGCCGCTTTTGAAGACTGATATGGCTGGCATCTTGATCATCGCGCACGCGCCACTGGCGGCGGCGCTCCGGGACTGCATCGCGCACATCTACTGCGGCATGCCTCCCCGTATCGGCGCCATCGACGTGCTGCCCGACAGCGATCCCGTCGAAGTGGTGGCGCGCGCGGAGAGCGAAGCGGCGCACTTGCGCGAGGAAAACGGCCTGCTCGTGCTGACCGACATTTTCGGCGCGACGCCTGCGAACATCGCGAGCCGTCTCGTGCGGTTGCCCGACGTGCGCGTGTTGGCCGGCGTCAATCTGCCGATGCTCGTGCGTGCTGTCTGTTATCGCTCGACGCCGCTCGATACCTTGGTCGAAAAGGCCTTGGCCGGCGCCGCCAAGGGCGTGCATGCGATCGGCCCGCTCGTGCCGCCCGACGCCACGGCCGACACGCCGTGCGTTTCGCCCGGTGTGCCCGTCGCGCCTTGCGCGGATGTGGTCGGCAGTGCGCCTGCGGCAAGCGTGCCGCCGGCGGCTGCCGCCGAACCGAAGCCGGCTGCCGGTTGACTGATTCGCTTTGCCCATCGCAATCCTCGGAACCATCGGAACGACACAATGCTTCAACAAGAAACGACGATCGTGAACAAGCTCGGGCTGCATGCACGTGCCTCGGCGAAGCTCACGCAACTTGCGGGTGGCTTTCAGGCGGAAATCTGGATGACGCGCAATGGCAGGCGCATCAATGCGAAGAGCATCATGGGGGTGATGATGCTCGCCGCGGGGATCGGCAGCACGGTGACGATCGAAACCGAGGGGCCCGACGAGCGCGAGGCGATGGAAGCGCTGTTGAAACTGATTGCCGACAAATTCGGCGAAGGCCAATAGTCAGCTGAACGAGCATCGAACGAACGCCGCGGGTCATGCCGCGGCGTTTTCGTTTGACGAGCGGCGTTTCGCTTCCTTCCCGTCTGAGCAGATGGGGGTGCGATGCTGCGCCGCACGCAGTCAGCCACCATCATCAGAATTTATAATCGTGGCTTGGGGCAGCGGCGCATTGCAGCGGTCGGTGTCCGCAGCATCACACAACTCGAGGAGGTGCGCGTGTCGTTTTCGCTGCATGGTATTCCAGTGTCACGCGGCATCGCCATTGGGCGGGCGTATCTGATTGCGCCCGCCGCGCTCGACGTCGACCATTACCTCGTCGAGCCGCACCAGATCGACAGCGAGATCGAGCGCTTGCGCGCGGCGATCAAGGTCGTTCAAAACGAGCTCGAGCGGCTCAGCGACGATCTCGCGGCCGATGCGCCGAGCGAAATGGGCGCCTTCATCCAGGTCCATACGATGATCCTCAACGACGCCATGCTCGTGCAGGAGACGATCGATCTCGTCCGCGCGCGGCGTTACAACGTCGAATGGGCGCTGACCGAGCAGCTCGAGCGGCTGTCGCGGCATTTCGACGACATCGAGGACGAGTACCTGCGCGAGCGCAAGGCGGACGTGCAACAGGTCGTCGAACGGATTCTAAAGGCGCTGGCCGGCGCACCGTCGACGGCGGCGCTCGTCGATGGTGCCGACGGGCAGGCCAGCGAAGAGATGATCGTCGTCGCGCACGACATCTCGCCGGCCGACATGCTTCAGTTCAAGACGCAGACCTTTCAGGGTTTCGTGACGGACCTCGGCGGGCGCACGTCGCACACGGCCATCGTTGCGCGCAGCCTCGGCATTCCGGCCGCAGTCGGTGTGGCGCACGCGAGCGCGCTCATTCGCCAGGACGACCTCATCATCGTCGATGGCGACCACGGCATCGTGATCGTCGATCCCGCGCCGATCGTCCTCGAGGAATACTCGTATCGGCAAAGCGAGAAGCTGCTCGAGCAGAAGAAGCTGCAGCGGCTCAAGTTCTCGCCCACACAAACGCTGTGCGGCAACAAGATCGCGCTCTGCGCGAATATCGAGCTGCCCGAGGATGCGCGCGCGGCCGTCGACGCCGGGGCCGTCGGCGTGGGGCTCTTCCGCACCGAGTTCCTGTTCATGAACAAGGAGCACCTGCCGGAAGAGGAGGAGCAGTTCGCCGCATATCGGCAAGCCGTGGAATTGATGGGGGGTCTTCCGGTCACGATCCGGACGATCGACGTCGGTGCGGACAAGCCGCTCGACGGCAAGAGCCCGGGCGACGCGTTCGAAACGGCGCCGAACCCGGCGCTCGGCTTGCGTGCGATCCGCTGGAGCCTGTCCGAGCCGCAAATGTTCCTGACGCAGCTGCGCGCGATCCTGCGTGCGTCGGCGTTCGGGCAAGTGAAGATCCTCGTGCCCATGCTCGCGCATGCGCAGGAGATCGATCAGACGCTCGACCTGATTCGCGAGGCAAAGCGGCAGCTCGACGAAGCGGGGCAGCCGTACGATCCCAACGTTCGTGTCGGCGCCATGATCGAGATACCGGCTGCGGCCATTGCGCTGCCGCTGTTTCTGAAGCGCCTCGATTTTCTGTCGATCGGGACGAACGATCTGATTCAGTACACGCTGGCAATCGATCGCGCCGACAACGCCGTCGCGCATCTGTACGATCCGCTGCACCCGGCCGTGTTGCATCTGATCGCGTTCACGTTGCGCGAGGCGCGGCGCGCGGGCGTGCCGGTGTCCGTATGCGGCGAAATGGCAGGGGATCCGCAGCTCACGCGGCTGTTGCTCGGCATGGGGCTCACCGAGTTTTCGATGCATCCGAGCCAGTTGCTTGTCGTTAAGCAGGAGATCCTGCGCGCGGACCTGCGGACGCTCGAAAAGCCCGTGGCCGACGTGCTCGCCGCGTTCGAGCCCGAAGAGCAACAGGCAGCGCTCAAGCGCCTCGTGCAGGCCTGATCCGCCGCCGCCCGGCCTCGCTCCGGCGTTACGCCTGCGGCGGCCGATCGGCGGCGCTCGAACCGTCCGATTGCCCGCCGGATGCGCAGCGTCCATAACAGACGGGGCAATCGGGCTGTCGCGCAATGTTCATCGTGTTCCATTCCATGCGCAGCGTGTCGAGCATCATGAGCCGGCCTGTCAGCGTTTCGCCGATACCGCCGATCACGCGCAGCGCCTCGGCCGCTTGCATGGCGCCGATGATGCCGACGGTCGGGGCGAACACGCCCATCGTCGCGCAGGCGACTTCCTCGAACGGCTGATCTTCGGGAAACACGCAGGCGTAGCAGGGCGAGGCCGCATAGCGGAAATCGAACGTGCTGATCTGCCCGTCGAAGCGCAGCGCGGCGCCCGAGACGAGCGGCACGCCGTGCGCGACGCACGCGCGATTGATCGCGTGACGCGTTGCGAAGTTGTCGGTGCAATCGAGCACGACCGTCGCGCGCGGCACCGTCTCGTCGAGCCACGCATCGTCGATACGCCGATCGACGGCGTGAACGACCACGTCCGGGTTCAGCCGTGCAATCGCCTCGCGTCCCGACTCGACCTTCTTGCGGCCGACCGACGCCGTCGTGTGGATGATCTGCCGCTGCAGGTTCGTGAGATCGACGGTGTCGCCGTCCACGAGCGTCAACGTGCCGACACCCGCCGCCGCGAGATAGATTGCCGCCGGCGAGCCGAGTCCGCCTGCGCCGACGACGATCGCATGGGCGTCGAGAAAGCGCTGTTGCGCCTCGATGCCGATCTCATCGACGAGGATGTGGCGGGAGTAGCGAAGCAGTTGGTCGTCGTTCATGGCGCGCGGGGAGGGAGGACGTGGTGCGCGTCGCGCAGGACTCGGGCCGACTTGGCGCTCACTGCACGGTGCTTGGGACCGGGCCGCGAGGCGAGGGGCACCTGAAGTGAGGGGAGGTTGCTTCCTCTTCGAAACAGCAGAGGCCGGAGCCGAAGCGGCGGGCTTGACGGCGATCGGCGCCGACGCGGAACGCGCCGGCTTCGACGCGGCGAGACGCCGCTCCGCGACCGACTTCGATTCCTGCACGGGCTTGCCTTGCAGCTTGTTGACGGCCTGTTGCAGCATGAAGTCGTCGGCCGAACCGAACTCGACGGGCTTGCGGTCGCGTTCCTTCTGACGTTGTTCAGGCGTCTTCTTGTCGTTTTCCTCTTCGAGCTGCTGGAGCTGCTGCAGCCGTTCCTTCTCGCGCTGCTCCTGCTCCTTCTTCTCGTTCGGATCCTGCGTGTTTGCCAGGTGGTTCGTGTAATCGACTTCGCGCGTCACGAGGACATCGTCGGGATCGCCGTCGGCGTACTGGTCGACCGGCAGATCGGGGCGGATACCCTTGTTCTGGATCGAGCGGCCGGTCGGCGTGTAGTAGTACGCCGTGGTCAGGC
>CBJMQH010000327.1:0-6320 GCA_966431825.1 uncultured Trinickia sp. | reverse complement strand
GGCCGCGCGACAGGCACTGACACCGGTGCGCTCGCGGCCGGCGGCTGGACAGCCCCCTGTGCAGGGTGTGCACCATTCGCCGCACCGCGCCCCAGCCGCCCGGCGACGACTGCGCGCGCATGCGCGAGGTCGGACTGGAAGCGAGGGCTGTTGAAAAGATCCTGCGGTGCGCGCGCCGTCAATTCGTCGAGGTTCGCAAGCAGCCGACCGATTTCGGGCAACTCGGCGGCGAAACGGCCGTAGTGCTGGCGCAGGCGGCTCGCCGCTTCTGCGAGCGCAGTGCCGGTCAGGCGCCCTGCCGCCGCTTCGCCCCGCACAAACAGTTCCCATTCGTAGAGGCCCGCGCTGTAGGCCGGGCTTTCGGCCGCGGACGCCATCGCGGCCTGTCGGCGCAGCATGCTCCAGTAACCGCCCACGACGATCAACGGCCCGCGCTCGGCGAGGTTCAGATACGTCGCGACATCGCCCAGATAATCGATTTCGAGCGAACGATAGCTGAACAGGTCCGACGCGCTCGCCCGCTCGCGGTCGATCATGATGTTGCTGGGTTCGCCGACGAAGTTGTGTAGTTGCCCGACCATTTCGCCGACGAGCAGCGCACGATCGATGAGCATGCGCTCGCCCACGCTCGCGATCAGCGGCGGCGTCTCGACGACGGCGTCGTTCTCATCGACGAGCACGCGCGCGTGAAAGGCAAGCGCCGACTCGGGGTTCTGGCGCAGCGCGTCTACGAGGACCTCGACCGAGGTCGGCATCAACATATCGCTGTCGGCCAGCCATTTGACGTACTTGCCCCGCGCCTTGTCCCACAGTGCCTGTGCGTTGCGCCGTGCGTCGCGCAAGCCGTGATGGAAATAGCGCACACGCGTGTCTTCGAGCCCCTCGACGACACGCGCGAGCGAGCCGTCGGGCGTGTCATCGCCCACCAGAATTTCGATGTCCGAGTAGGTCTGGCGTTGAGCGCTGATCAGCGCGCGGCCGAGATAGTCGGCCTTACTCGCCGGGATCAGGATACTGACGGTTGCCATGAAATGGGGTTCTTCCTTGACTGATTCTTGAGTGAACGGCCGGCCGGTGCGCGAGGCGCGCCCTCAGCCATTACGTGTGCCATGGAGGATAAGGGCACGGACCTTGGGTCAATCACCGGAACAGGACGCGGTTTGGGCGTCATTTTGGGAAATTCGGCCTGCCTGCGCCGCCGGCCCGGAGGCGCCGAACGGAAGGAATAGCGCGCCAAACCGGGGTCTGTTTGAGCGATTGAAGCTGGACGGGCGGCGCTAAGCTGCTGCCACGTGATAAGTCCGCCCGCGCTCGACCCGATGAGAAGGCGATGCGGGGAACACGCGCCGCCCGTGCCCGCTGATGCGAATCGCCCGGCGCGCAACTCATCGATGCATGACTTAAAGGATTCGCCGCAATGGCTTTGATCAGTATCTTGATTCCGGCATACAAGGCCCGGTCTTTGCGGCAGGCGCTCGCGATCGCGGTCGGCCAGACTTGCAAGGACATCGAAATTCTCGTCGGCGACGATACGCCCGATGCGGCGCTCGCACCGCACGTCGAGGGGTTCGACGACCCGCGCATCCGCTACTTCCACCACGGCTTCCAGAAGGGCACGCTGAACTTCCAGGCCCTCTGGCGACGCGCCACCGGCAAGTACGTGAAGTGGCTCTGCGACGATGACGTGCTGATGCCCGCGTCGGTCGAAGTGCTTTCGGCTGCACTGAGCGTCAACCCGAACTCGGTGCTCGCGTTCCATGACCGCGTGCTGATCGACGGCAACAATCAGGTCATCGCCACGCCGAACCCGCTGTTGCAGCCGGGGCAAACGGCGCTCGTCGACCGCAATTTCCTCGTGCAGAAAATGGTCGGTGGAATGAACAATTTCATCGGCGAACCGAGCAATGTCATGCTCGACCGCGAACGCGTCGACGTCGAGCGCATCGTCGACTATCGCGGCCTGAAGCTCGATTTCCTCGGCAGCGACGTCGCCATGTTCCTGAACATCGCCGAGCAATCGCCGCTCGTTGCCGTCGGCGGGTATCTGAGCGCGTTTCGTCGGCACGATGCACAGGCCTCACGCGTCATGAGCTCGAACTTCAGCGCCGGCCTCTACGAGTGGGAACTCATGATGCGCACGGAAGCGGCCGCCGGCAATCTGCCTGCCGAGCTGCTCGGTGGGGCGAAGGCGCGGCTGCAGAACGTTTATGCCCAGTTCGTCGGCGCGCTGCCCGAAATCGCCCGCCTCTATGCGAATCTCGATGAGCTGACGACGCGCCCGCCTGCCGAATTGCTGCTGTCCGAACGGTTTCAGGCGGATTTTGCCTTCGCACGCGAATGCGTCGCGCAACGCGTGGCAGAGCGCAAGCGCCAGATGGCGCTGGCGCGCGCCGCCGAAACCGCGACGGCCGCCTGAGGCAGGCCGCGAGCGTATGCCGACACTGCGGCACATTCCCGGGCGACGCCCGCGCGGCAATGCCCTCACGGCCCGCTCTCGCGACACGTTGTACCCGGCCATGGCCGATCTAACACGGTGAGCGGGCAGCCCTGCCCGCTCACTCGCCGTACTGGAGCAATCACACCCATGTTCAGCAAGACCCAGCCAGCGGACCTCGCCCTCTTCGGGGGCTCGCCCGTGTTCGATACGATCCGCTCGATATCGAACCTGGTCCGCCCCGACGTCGAACGTTTTCTCGGTTACTCGAAGACCTTTCACGAAGCCGGTCAATACACGGACCATGGCGCCGTCGAGCGCGAACTCGAGCGACGCCTGGCCGAGTTTCACCAGGTCGAGCATTGCGTCTCGGTCGCGGGCGGCTTCTGGGGGCTCGTGTTGGCGATGAAGTGCCTCGCACTGCCCGGCAAGACCGAGGTCGTAATGCCCTCGCTCACCTACCGCCGCCTTGCCGACATCGTGGCCTGGGCCGGTCTCACGCCGCACTACTGCGAAGTGGACCCGGTCACGCTAGCGATCACGGCCGAAAAGGCCGCGCCTTGCATCAACGACAACACGGCATTGATCCTAGGCGTTCACCCGATCGTCAATTGCTGTGACGTGGAAGGGCTCGAAGCGCTGTCGGCGAAGACCGGCATTCCGCTGCTCTTCGACGCAGTCGAATCGGTCTACGAATCGTACCGCGGCCGCAAGATCGGCTCGTGCGGCCGCGCCGAATGCTTCTCGATGCAGTCGAGCAAGTTGTTCAACGCATTCGAAGGCGGCTACGTCACGACGAACGACGGCGAGCTCGCGGCGCGCCTGCGCGATATGCGCCATTTCGGCCTGCGCGAGGACGGCTCGCTCGATACGGTCGGCATCGATGCCAAGCAGAACGAAATGCATGCGGCGATGGCACTGGCTGCGCTCGACGGCGTGGACGAGCAGGTCGCGCGCAATCGCGAACGCTACTACGCCTACAAGCGCCTCGTGCCGACCGTACCCGATATGCGTCTCGTCGAATTCGACGAGACCGAGCGCTGCGGTTTCAAGAACATCGTCGTCGAACTGGGCGAGCGCTGGCCCGTCAAACGCGAGCGCGTACTGGCGATCCTGCACGCCGAGCACATGCTGTCGCGCCCCTATTACGCGCCTGCGCTGCATCAAAAGCGCACCGAATATGCGACCGTCCACGGCGATCTCAGTGCGACCGAAGCACTCGCCGAACGCTTTCTGATGCTGCCGTGCGGCCACTTCGTCAGCGTTGCGGACATCGAAGCGATCGTCGCGCTGCTGCGTTTCATCCACGCACACGCCGCCGCCATCAACTCGCGTTTTCCGTCATGAGCATCCGTATGTCCTTCTCAGAGCTCGCCGTGTTCGGCGGCACGCCGGCACTGTCCAAGCGCATCGCACTCGGACAGCATAATTTCCCGAACTGGACGCGTTATGAAAGCGCGTTTCGCGACATCTTCTCGCGCCAGTACTACACGAACCACGGACCGCTCGCGCAGAAGCTCGAAGCACGGCTCGCCGAGCGCATGGGCGTGGCCCATGCGATGTGCGTGACCAATGCGACGATCGCCCTCGCGCTCGCAGCCCAGGCACTCGGCCTCAAAGGCAAGGTTCTGGTGCCCGGCCTGAGCTTCGTCAATACGGCGCAATCGCTCGATTGGTCGGCCGCCTCGCCCGCGTTTTGCGACGTGTCGAGCGAGACGGGCCATCTGACGCCCGAGCTCGTCGAACCGCATCTTGTAGACGGCGTGAGCGGCATTCTGGCCGTAAACCTCTGGGGCGGCGCCGCCGATGCGCCTGCGCTGCAGCAGGTGGCGGACCGGCACGGCGTGACGCTCTACTTCGATTCGGCCAATGCATTCGCCTGCGAGATCGGCGGCAAGCCGATCGGGGGCTTCGGGCGCCTCGAAGTGATCTCGTTCCATTCGAGTCAAATCCTGAGCGCGGCCGAAGGCGCTGTGATCTGCACCGACGACGACGATCTGGCCGCCCACGTGCGCAACATCCGCAGCAACTACGGCATGGGGCGCCCGGTGCCGGTCGGCAAGACCGGCAATGGTCGCATCTCCGAGGCGCAGGCAGCCATCGCGCTGATGAACCTTGACGACATGCCCGATCTGCTCGCACGCAATGCACGGCTCTTTGCCGCCTATCGCTCGCAACTCGCGGAGACCCCCGGTCTGACGCTCGTCGCGCCGACGGGCGTATCGGCCAGTAACCATCAGAATGTCGTCTGCCGCATCGATGCAGCTGCATTCGGCATGACGCGCGACGCACTGCTCAAGGTACTGAACGCAGAGAACATCGAAGCGGCGGGCGACCGGGGGCTCGGCGTACAACGCAGGCAAGCCGCGGCACAAGGCGTTGCGCTGCCCAACACCGATGCGTGGTGCGAATCGGTGCTGCAGCTGCCGATCGGCGCGCAAGTCGACGGCACCATCGTCGAAGTGATCGCCGATCGCATCCGCACGGCACAGCGCCACGCTGCCGATATCGCCGCGAAGCTGGGAGCGTGATGTGAAGCTGGGCATCATGCAGCCGTATTTCTTTCCCTATCTCGGGCATTTCGCGTTGATCGCCCACACGGACGCATGGGTGGTGTTCGACATCACCCAGTACACGCCGAAGACGTGGATGAACCGTAACCGCGTGCTGCACCCGAAGGAAGGCTGGAACTACGTCAGCGTGCCGCTCGCGAACGGCTCGATCGCGATCAAGACCGCGCAAGCGCAGATTCTGAACCCTGCCGATACGCGGCGCAGCGTACTCGGCAAGCTCACGCACTACAAGCAGAAGGCGCCGTACTACCGCGCCGTCGAAGCGCTCGTGCAAGATGCGATGCGCGACGATACGGACACGTCGCTCGTGCGCCTGAACGTGCGGACACTGGCGACTGTCTGCGCCTACCTGAACCTGCCGTTTTCCTATCGGATCTGCTCGGAGCTCGCACTGCCGTTGCCCGACAAGCTCCCCCCTGGCGGGTGGGCCCCCGAGATCAGCGCAGCACTCGGCGCAAGCGGCTACGTCAATCCGCTCGGCGGACGCGAGCTGTTCGAGCCGCAAGACTTCGCCTCGCGCGGTGTCGCACTCGAGTTCCTTTCCTTCGAACTGCCGACCTACGAGGTAGGCCCGTACCGGTTCGAACCCGGGTTGTCGATTCTCGACGTATTGATGTGGAATTCGCCCGAGGCCGTCGTCGAAATGATCCGCGCCGGCACGACGCTCGTCGGCGCTACCTGATCGCTTCGCGCAGCGCCGACACGACGTAATCGATCGTGTCGGTGCCGTAGCGCTGATCGCAAGGCAGCGCGAGACACTCGGTCGCGAGCCGGTACTCGAGATCCTCGCTGCCGCCGGTCGCCCCGCGCATATTGGGCCAGTATTTGGCGACGAAAATGCGCCGCGCCGCGAGCGCGGCATGCAAATCGGTGCGGTGATTCCAGAACGGATAGCAAAGCGGCGCATGCGTGGGCTCGGCCGGCACGGGCAATGCATTGTCGGCGCCGATCAGGCTGTGATAGCGCGCGTAATTGCTCAGGCGGCGCGCAGCGGCGGCCCGATAGTCGATGTGTTCAAGCATGCGCTGCGTAAGCGCGGACATCCGCTTCGGCGGTTGGCCGCGCAACGTCGCGCGCGCAGCCCGGATGCCGTCATAGCCCGCTTCGGGGCCCTGATCGATACGCATGAGGAGCGGCTCGAACCGTCCGATCGAGCCCGTGTCGACTTCCGGCGGCGCAGGCACATCGAGTTCGGTGACGAGGTAGCCACCGTCAGGAATGCCGAAGAACTTGCGCGGCGAGTAGAGCGTAGCGAGGCAGTCCGCGGACGGGGAAAACAGTGCCTGCGAGTTGTCGATGACGATCCGCTCGCG
>CBJMQH010000326.1:0-6360 GCA_966431825.1 uncultured Trinickia sp. | reverse complement strand
TTGGATCCGGCTTAACGGCAAAGAAAAAGAAACCCTCCGCCAATCGCTACACTATAGCCGATTTTCGGTACCGCACGCTCCGCCGGACGGCCGCTGGACGCGGCTTCAGCCCTTGTCCGCGTAGGGGTTCGCCGACGAGCGGAACTCTATGCGCAATGGAGTGCCCGTCAGCGAGAAAGTTTCGCGGAAACGGTTCTCGAGGTACCGCTTGTACGTCTCCGTCACCGCGTCGAGCGCGTTGCCGTGAATAACGATGATCGGCGGGTTCTGTCCGCCCTGGTGCGCGAAACGCAGTTTGGGACGTACAGGCCCGCGCTGGCGCGGCTGCTGGAACTCGACCGCTTCGATCAACGCGCGCGTGAGCTTTGGCGTCGGCAGCTTCGCCATCGCAGCCGCGTAGGCATCGTCGACCGATCGCATGAGCGCGCCGATCCCGGTCTTTTCGGTGGCCGAAATAAAATGGAATTTAGCGAACTCGAGAAATTTGAGCTTGCGAATGAGATCCGCCTTCGTGCGCTCGCGCACATGCGAATCGAGGCCGTCCCATTTGTTGACGCCCACGACGAGCGCGCGGCCCTGCTCGACGACGAACCCCGCGATATGGGCGTCCTGTTCCGAAATGTCCTGGCGCGCGTCGAGCAGCAGGATCACGACGTTAGCATCGGCGATCGACTGAAGCGTCTTGACGACCGAGAACTTTTCGATCGCCTCGAAGACTTTACCGCGCCGGCGCAGGCCGGCCGTGTCGATCAGCGTGTACTTCTTGCCGTGCCGTTCGAAATCGACGTAGATCGAATCGCGCGTGGTGCCCGGCATGTCGAACGCAATCACGCGCTCCTCGCCGATCAGCGTGTTCACGAGCGTCGATTTGCCCACGTTCGGTCGGCCGACGATCGCGATCTTCACGCCGTGCGCCGCCTTTTCCTCTTCGGCTTCTTCGGGGTAGCCCGCATAGGCTACGCCGAGCGCGTCGTTGATCGTTTCGGTCACGCCGTCGCCGTGCGCCGCGGAGATCGCACGTGGGTCGCCGAGGCCGAGTTCGTAGAAATCGGCGGCGACCGCCGTGTACTTCATCCCTTCCGCCTTGTTGACGACGAGGATGATCGGCCGGCCCGTCTTGCGC
Source organism: uncultured Trinickia sp. (assembly GCA_966431825.1). GTDB lineage: Bacteria > Pseudomonadota > Gammaproteobacteria > Burkholderiales > Burkholderiaceae > Trinickia. The sequence continues at coordinate 5,237 of CBJMQH010000326.1, read as the reverse complement.
AGGTAGTCGGCGATCGACTTGTCCTGCGGTGCCAGCCCGTTACGCCCGTCGACGATGAACACGACGACATCGGATTCTTCAACGGCCTGACGCGTCTGGCGTGCCATTTCGTGCAGAATGCCGTCCTTCGCGACAGGCTCGAAGCCGCCCGTATCGACGACGAGGTACGGCCGATCGCCCACGCGCCCCTCGCCGTAGTGGCGGTCGCGCGTGAGGCCCGGCAGGTCGGCGACGAGCGCATCGCGCGAGCGGGTGAGCCGGTTGAACAGCGTGGATTTCCCCACATTGGGGCGCCCAACGAGGGCAATTACGGGTTTCATTTGATTTCGTCTAACGTGATGCGCTCAAGCCGGCACGCCTTCGCGCAGCACACGGCAGTGGCTTGAAAATAGGCCGAGTCCGGCAAAATAGGCCGAATCCGGCAAAATGAGCCGAGTCCAGCAAAATGGGCCTGAATCGGCGAACGGGCCGAATCCGGCCGAAACAAGGGTGCGCGACGCGCGCCGCAAGGGTGCGCGTCACGCGCCGGTCCGCGTTCACGCGCGCCCGGCAAGCGGGCGGCAGTTCGCGTGCCGAGCACGGCCCTTGCCGAAAATTAGCACGTTTCCGACGGCCGGCGGCGCACAGTCGCGCCCCCTGTCGGATCGTTCAAAAACAGATGGCCGGCTCAATGCCGGCCTAGCCTGCGGCAATCTACCGAGCGTGTTTCAGCGCGGGCGGAAGCCGTACAATTCGCCGCCATGCGTCAGGACGACAAGCGTATCGCCCGCCATCACCGGCGCGGCAGTGATCGCAGAACCGTCCGTCTTCATCCGGGCAACGAAGCTGCCGTCGTCGCGCGACAGAAAGTGCACGAAGCCCTTGTAGTCGCCCACCACCACCGACGGCCCGAGCAGATACGGCACGCTCAGGTCGCGGCTCTTCAGCTTGTCGTTCGTCCAGAGCCGCTTACCCGTCGTCACATCGAAGGCATTCACGACGGACCAGTCGTCGGGCGCAGCCACCACGCGGTCGTCTTCGGCCAGCCCGCTCGCGCTCGAAAACGGCTGCTCCCAAAGCGCACGGCCGGAATTCGCGTCGAAGCACCCGATGCGACCCTGGAACGTGACCGCGCAAGCCTGCGCGCCAAGCAGCGTCGGCGCACCCGTCACATCGTTGATCCGCTCGACCTCCGTCACACCCTTCGGATACGACACGGGCGCCTGCCAGTATTCGTCGCCGCTCGCCAGATTGATCGCCGCCAGCGAACCGCCCGGGAACCCGGCCAACACGGCAACGTCGCCCGCGAACGTCATGCCGGCTGCGACACGCAGGTTCAGCGGCACGGCGCGATTGTGGTAAATCCACTTCAGTTCGCCCGTCTGCGCATTGAACGCGCTGATCTGGCCATCGATCGTGCGCACGAGCACGAGGCCGTTGCCCACGAGCGGCGGTGAAATGATTTCGCCCTGCGCCGTGGCCTTCCAGAGCAGCTTGCCGTCGGCATCGAGCACATAGACGCCGCCTTTTTCGGCCCCGACGGCGATCAAGGTGCCGTCGCTGCCGACACCGGCGGTCAGGTCCGTATGCAGCTTCGTGCGCCAGATGTCGCGCCCCGTCTTCGCATCGACCTTCACCACGGTGCCGTTTTCACCGGCCGCATAAACGGCGTCGCCGACCGCAACCGGCGAGAACAGATAGCGCCCCGCCTTGCCGACGCCGGTCTTCCAGGCCTGCTCGACGGTAAGCACCGGCTTGAACTCGGTCAGCGGCGTCGGGATGCGACGTGCGTCCTTCGACGACGAACAAGCCGCCATCGCGAGGACGGTCATCGCACAAGCTACGGGCACGGCGAAACGTTTCAACAAATTCATCGGTGGGCGAAGCATCGTGTGAGGTTGATCATGTGCGGCAAGCGGAGCCCGCGCAAAACGCGGTCGGCACCCGCGCTTTAGCCGCCGAGCGCGTCGAGCTTGAACTGGATCAGCTGACGGGCACCCGCGTCGTCCTTCGAGAGCGCGGCGAGCGCATCCTTGTAGGCCGAGCGTGCGTCGTCGCGCTTGCCCGCAGCGGCGAGCAAATCACCACGGCGGTCGGCAACGACGCCCTTGAACCCTTGCGGCGGCGTACCGCCGAGCAGCGAGAGACCCGCGTCGTAGGCCTTTTCGTCGAGCAGCACGCCCGCCAAACGCAACTTCGCGATTTCCTTGTACTCGTCGTCCTTCGCGTGGTCGACGGCCCACTGCAACTGCGTCTTCGCCGCGGCGCTGTCGCCCGCTTCGTAGAGCGCCTTCGCGGCACCCAACGCCGTCATCTGCGCATAGGCGGTGCCGCCAAAGCGCGACTCCATGTCGTTCGCATCGCGCACGACGTCGGCCTTGTTCTTCGACGCGACCGCCTGTTGCACCTGCTCATACAGCACAGCGGCCTGCGCAGCCTGACGGCGCTGCCAATAGTTCCAGCCATTCCAGGCGGCGGCGGCAACGAGCGCGGCAAGGACGATCCACGTCGTCGCGTCCCCCCACTGCTTCCACCAGGCCTTCAGGCTTTCGATCGATTCTTGTTCGTCGTGATAACTCATCGCCAAGCGATCCCTTCTCTTTTCGCGCCTTTATCGTTTTCGAACACCGCGAGCGCGTCGCGCGCATGCCGTTCGGGCAAACCCGGCACACCGCCCCTACGCGTGAGGGCGCGGCATGCCTTTTCCGGCGCCGGCGTCAGTCGTCGCCGTCTTCGGCGGTTGCAACCATCGCATTGATTAGAAATTCGGTCAAGTTTTCGACCGGCACCGTGCGCTGTTCGCTTTTTTCGCCGCGCGCCGCATCGGCTGCTTCGCTGCGCAACGGCTTGACGCCCACCACGCCATTCGCGACTTCGTCCTCGCCGAGAATGACCGCGAACGCCGCACCGCTCGCGTCGGCACGCTTCATCTGCGACTTGAAGCTCGCCGATGCGCCGTCGGCGCTGCAGTGGAAAATCACGTCGAGGCCCGTATCGCGCAGCCGTTCGGCAATGACGAACGCCTGCTCGCGCGCCGCATCGCCCTGATGGACGACATAGACGTCGCAGCCCTCTTCCTGCGGCACGAGGTCGTCTTCCTTCAGCAATTCAAGGATTCGTTCGACGCCCATCGCCCAACCGCATGCGGCCGTCGGCTTGCCGCCCAGTTGCTCGATCAGCGGGTCGTAGCGGCCGCCGGCCGCGACGGTGCCCTGCGCGCCCAGCTTGTCCGTGACCCACTCGAACACGGTCAAGTTGTAATAGTCGAGGCCGCGCACGAGCCGCGGATTGACCGTGAACGGAATGTTGTTGGCCTTCAAGAGCCGCTGCAGGCCGTCGAAGTGCGCGCGCGATTCCTCGCCGAGGAAATCGATCAGCTTCGGCGCATTCGCGGCGATCTCCTGCAGCGCAGGATTCTTCGTGTCGAGCACACGCAACGGGTTCGTGTACAGGCGCCGCTTCCCATCCTCGTCGAGCTTATCGACATGCTGCTCGAGATACGCGATCAATTCGACGCGATGCGCCGCGCGCTCATGGGCAAGCCCGAGCGAGTTGATTTCGAGCTTGATGCCTGTAAGACCGAGGTCGTCCCAAAGCCGCTGGCACATGAGGATGATCTCGGCGTCGGCATCGGGGCCCGCAAAGCCGAGCGCCTCGACGCCGACCTGATGGAACTGGCGATAACGGCCGCGCTGCGGCTTCTCATGGCGGAACATCGGGCCGGTGTACCAGAGCCGCTTGGGGCCGTCATAAAGCAGGTTATGCTCGATCGCAGCGCGCACGGCGGCCGCAGTGCCCTCCGGGCGCAGTGTCAGGTTCTCCCCGTTCAGCGCATCGACGAAGCTGTACATCTCCTTTTCGACGATGTCGGTCACTTCGCCGATACTGCGCGTGAACAACTGCGTGTGCTCGACGATCGGCGTCCGGATGTTCTGATAGCCGTAGGCGCGCAACATCGACTTGACCGTCTCTTCGAAGAACCCCCAGAGCGCGGCATCCTGCGGCAGAACGTCGTTCATGCCCTTCACGCCCGAAAGCTTTTCGACCTTCCTCTTCTGTTCTGTCATCTGTCTTTGGTTGACGATTAATTCGCGACGCTCGCGCGGCCGTACCGGCGCTCGACGTAGTCGCTCACGATTTGCTGGAATTCTTCGGCGATACGCTCACCGCGCAGCGTTTTCACTTTCTCGCCGTCGATAAACACAGGGGCGGCCGGGTTCTCGCCCGAACCCGGCAGGCTGATGCCGATGTTGGCCTGCTTCGACTCGCCGGGCCCGTTCACGATGCAGCCCATCACGGCCACGTGCATCTTCTCTACGCCAGGATACTGATCCCGCCAGACGGGCATCTGAGCGCGCAGATACGACTGGATCTGCGACGCGAGTTCCTGGAACAGCGTACTCGTCGTACGGCCGCAGCCCGGGCAGGCAATGACCATCGGCGTGAACGAGCGCAGGCCCATCGTCTGCAGGATCTCCTGGCCGACGATGACTTCGCCCGTACGCGACGCGCCCGGCTCGGGCGTCAACGAAATGCGGATCGTGTCGCCGATGCCTTCCTGCAGCAGCACGCCGAGCGCAGCCGTCGACGCGACGATGCCCTTCGAGCCCATGCCGGCTTCGGTCAAGCCCAGGTGCAGCGCGAAGTTGCAGCGGCGCGCGAGTTCGCGATAGACGGCGATCAGATCCTGCACGCCGCTCACCTTGCACGACAGCACGATCTTGTTGCGCGGCAGGCCCAGTTCGACGGCGCGTTCGGCCGAGCCGATCGCCGATTGGATCAGCGCCTCGTACATCACGCTCTGCGCTTCCCACGGCGTTGCACGGGACGCGTTTTCGTCCATCATGCGCGCGAGCAGATCCTGGTCGAGGCTGCCCCAGTTCACACCGATACGCACCGGCTTGTCATAGCGGGCCGCCGCTTCGATCATCTGCGCGAATTGCGTGTCGCGCTTCGCGCCCTGACCCACGTTGCCGGGGTTGATCCGGTACTTCGACAAAGCCTCTGCGCACGCAGGATGGTCACGCAGCAGCAGGTGGCCGTTGTAATGGAAATCGCCGACGAGCGGTACCGTCACGCCCATGCGGTCGAGTTGCTCGCGAATGGCCGGCACGGCTACCGCCGCCTCGGGCGTGTTGACCGTAATGCGAACGAGCTCCGAGCCCGCCTGCGCGAGTTCCTTGATCTGAATCGCCGTGCCGATCGCATCGGCCGTATCCGTATTCGTCATCGACTGCACGCGCACGGGCGCGTCGCCG
>CBJMQH010000325.1:0-6371 GCA_966431825.1 uncultured Trinickia sp. | reverse complement strand
CGCGTCGGCGCGCGCCTCGCGCAGCGGTTTTCCAGTATCGCGCGCTTCGATCGCCGCGAGTTCGTCGGCGCAGGCCGCGACGATCCGCGAGAGCCGGTGCAAGATGCGACCGCGTTCGGTGGCGCTCGTCGCGCCCCAGCTGCCTTCGAACGCCGCGCGTGCAGCGCGGACGGCGGCATCGACGTCGCGCCCGGTCCCGCGCGCGATACGCGCGAACGGCTCGCCGTCGGACGGATCGACCACTTCGATCGTGTCGCGTTCGGCGGGCAGCGCCCAGTTGCCGCCGATGAAATGCATCGCTTCATCCATCCACGGGCTCCTTTCGCAGGATCAGAACCATCTGTTAGGAATGCAACGAGAGGCGGCTACGCCGCGCAACACCGCCCCGATTATGGCGCCGAATGCCGGAAAAGTCCGCTTGGCAAGTGACGCTATAATGGCGCGCATCGCTTTTTGGCTCGCGCGCCGGGCCGCGCCCCTCTCCTCCATACCGTCAAGAGAACGTCATGAGTTTTAATCACGTCCCCGCTGGCAAGGATCTTCCGCAAGACTTCAATGTCATCATTGAAATTCCGGCACAAAGCGATCCGGTGAAGTACGAGGCCGACAAGGATCTGGGCCTGCTCGTCGTCGACCGATTCATCGGCACGGGCATGCGCTATCCGGTCAACTACGGCTACATCCCGCAGACGCTCGCAGGCGACGGCGACCCCGTCGACGTGCTCGTCATCACCCCGTTCCCGCTGATTCCGGGCTGCGTCGTGCGCGCACGCGCGCTCGGCATGCTGCAGATGACCGACGAGTCGGGCGTCGACGCGAAGCTCATCGCCGTGCCGCACGACAAGATCTGCCCGATGACGGCAGGCATGAAGTCGATCGACGACGTGCCCGCGCACCTGCTCGATCAGATCAAGCACTTCTTCGAGCAATACAAGGCGCTCGAGAAGGGCAAGTGGGTCAAGGTCGAAGGCTGGGCCGGCGTCGAAGCCGCGCACAAGGAAATCACCGACGGCATCGCCAACTTCAAGAAGTAAGGGCGCCTGCGTAGACGGTTCGCAAGCAACCGTCTGCCGTCGAAAAAAACGGCCGCACGCTGTGTGGGCCGGTTTTTTTTTTGGTGCGCTGCCGGCCGGTGTCGCACGAGGGACGTGACGCGGCGCTCACTCGCCCGCCCGGTATCGGTAAATTGGTCCAACCAGCGTCCGCCCGCCGACCGGGGGCAGGTCGTCGCCATGCCGCAGCCGCCGGTCACCCCCGGTCACGCCTATTCGACACGCGGCAAATGCGTGCTGACGAAATCCATATGCGACTGCATGGCCGTGCGTGCCTCTTCGGGGCGGCGTGCGGCGATCGCCTCGCAGATGGCCTGATGCTGAAACAGCAGTTGCGCCGATTCCACCGACGATTGCTCGCGCAGGCCCGTGCCGCTCAGCATGATGTGCTCGCGCAGCATGCCGATCACGCTTGTTTGCAGGTGCAGGAACATCGTGTTGTGCGACGCGCGCGCAATCGCTTCGTGCAGCTTGGCATCGGCGTCGGCTTCGGCACGCTTGTCGTCGCTTTCGCGCGCGCGTTCGAGTTCGCGCAGCAGCGTGCGAATCCGCTTCAGGTCGCTTGCGTCGGCGCGCTGCGCCGCGAAATACGCCGTGGCGCCTTCGAGTACACGGCGAAATTCCAGAATGTCTTCCCGCAGCGCAGGGTGGTCGGCAACGAGCTGGCCCCATGGCGAGGCGATGCCGCTGCGCAGGGTATCGGTGACATAGACACCGGCGCCCCGGCGTGCGGACAGCAGGCCGCGCGCCGCGAGGCGCTGAATCGCTTCGCGCACAGTGTTGCGTGCGACGCCAAACGCATCGGCCAGTTGGCGCTCCGCGGGCAGTCTGCTGCCGGGCGGCCAAGTGCCGTCGAGCAGCGCCGTTTCGAGCTGCCGCATCACCGCTTCCACACGTCCGCCGCGCTGTGCCGCCCCCCGATGCGTAGGTGTGCCGATCGTCATCGCTGTCTCTCCTCGTACCCCTGACCGCGCGTGGTCCGTCGATTCGCCCGTACGGTGTGGACGCTCAAGCGTAATCCAGTCAGCGTGGTCCGACCAATTTGAACTGCGGTTCGCGCTGCGCAATTATGGCTGCAAACCGGCGAACGGCGCGAACACAGCGGCTCGACGCGATGGTTTTCAGTGCCGCGCGACGATGCGCGCACCCATGGAGTGAGACACGATGGATCGGATTTATCCCCCAGCGCCGACCGACGCCTATCTTTTCGCCACCTGCCTCGTCGACCTGTTCGTTCCGCAAGCCGGGCTCGACGCCGTGCGGCTCATCGAGCGCGAAGGCGTCACAGTGCACTTTCCGCGCAAGCAGAGCTGCTGCGGCCAACCGGCGTACAGCAGCGGTAATCCGCGCGACGCGCGCAGTGTGGTTCGGGCGCAGCTCGGGCTGTTCGAGCGCCCCTGGCCGATCGTCGTGCCGTCCGGATCGTGCGCCGGGATGATGCGGCACCACTGGCCGAGCCTCTTTCCCGACGAGCCGGTACTCGCAGCGGCGGCGCGTGCGATCGGGGAGAGGGTCTTCGAGCTCACCGAATTTCTGATCCATGTGTTGAAAGTCGATTTCGGCGCATACACGCAGGAGGGCGACGTACCGCCCGAGCGCGTCGTGCTCCATACCTCGTGCGGTGCCCGCCGCGAGATGGGCACACGCACGCACGGGGTGGCCGTCGTGGATGCGCTGCCCGGCGTCACGCGCGTCGAGCACGCGCGCGAGTCCGAATGCTGCGGCTTCGGCGGCACATTCTCGCTCAAGCACCCCGATATTTCGGGCGCGATGGTCGAGGACAAGATCGCCTCGGCCTGTGCGACAGGTTGCGACCGGCTCGTATCGGCCGATTGCGGGTGCCTGCTCAATATCGGTCATGCTGCCGAGCGCTCGCAAGCTGCGCTGCAAGTGGAACACCTTGCCAGCTTCCTCTGGCGCCGCACGGGCGGACAAACGGCAGACGATGCGGCTGCGCAAACGGAAGGTGCGCGATGAGTACGATGCAACCGATCAGCGCACGCGACAGGATTCTCGGGCGCCTGCGTGCGGCCGCTGCCGCGAGCGGCGAGGGCACCGCGCCCGACGCCGCGGACGCACTGTCCCGTCGCATCGACGCCCATTACGACGCGCGGCGTGTTGCGCCAGGCGAGCATGAGGACGCATGCGCTCGCGCGTTCCAGGCGCGGCTCGAGGCGGCGCATGCGCAGGTATGGCTCGCGGATTCATCGTCGTGGCCGGCGCTGCTCGCCGGCCAACTGGCACGGCACGGCGTGCGGCGCTTGTTGCTGGACCCGGCTCGTCCCGAGGGCGCGGCGCTGGCCCAGGCATTGCCAGGCGAGATCGAGTCGCTCCCGTTCGAACATACGCTCGAGGACTGGAAGCAAACGCTGTTCGACACGGTCGATGCCGGTTTCACCGTTGCCCGCTCCGGCATCGTCGCAACGGGGACGCTGGTGCTGGCGCCCGACGCGGGCACGCCGCGCTCCGTCTCGCTCGTGCCGCCGCTGCACGTGGCGCTCGTTTATGCGCGGGCTTTGCACGCCGATCTGCATGCGGCGATGCGCGCCGAACGGTGGCAGGCCGCCATGCCGACGAATCTCGTGCTCGTCTCCGGGCCCTCGAAGACCTCCGACATCCAACAGACGCTTGCGTACGGCGCCCATGGGCCGGCCCGGCTCTGGGTGGTCGTCGTCACCGACTCGCAGGCCGACCGTCACGGAGAGACAGCATGAGCGCTCGCCCGATGCATTTCGTCGCGCCCGCCGACTTCAAGGCCCGTGCGCGCGCGGCGCTCGATGACGACCCGCTGCGCGAGAGCTTGCGCGACGCGATGGGCTTTTTGCAAGGCAAGCGCGCGGCGCAGTTCCCTGACGTCGACGAACTCGAGCGCTTGCGCGACCTCGGCGAAGCCGTGCGGCGGCATGCGCTGGCGCGGCTACCCGACTTGCTCGCCGAACTCGAGGAACGGCTTACCGCTGCCGGCGTGCGCGTGCACTGGGCGGACACGGCAGAGGAAGCGAATGCGATCGTGCACGACATCATCGCGGCGCGCGGTGCGCAGCGCGTCATCAAGGGCAAGTCGATGGCGAGCGAGGAGATCGAACTGAACGACTACCTCGAAGCGCGCGGTGTCGAGTGCGTCGAATCGGACATGGGCGAGTACATCGTTCAGCTCGCCGAAGAAAAACCGTCGCATATCGTCATGCCGGCGATTCACAAGACGCGCGGCGACATTGCGAAGTTGTTCGAGACTCATATACCGGGCACGGCCTATACGGAAGATGTCGATTCGCTGATCCGGATCGGGCGCCGTGCACTGCGGCAGGCGTTCGCCCGGGCGGACGTAGGCCTCTCGGGCGTCAATTTCGCCGCGGCCGATACGGGGACGTTGTGGCTCGTCGAAAACGAGGGCAACGGGCGACTGTCGACGACGGTCCCCGACGTGCACATCGCCATCATGGGCATGGAGAAGGTCGTGGCGAAGCTCGAGCACATCGTGCCGCTCGCCAGCCTGCTGACGCGCTCGGCGACCGGTCAGGCGATCACGACGTACTTCAATCTGATCACGGGCCCGCGGCGCGCGGGCGAGGCCGACGGCCCGCGCGAGATGCACCTCGTGCTGCTCGACAACGGACGCAGCCAGGCCTACGCCGACGCGCAAATGCGCGCGACCCTGCAATGCATCCGCTGCGGCGCCTGCATGAATCACTGTCCCGTCTACACGCGGATCGGCGGGCATGCGTACGGCACCACGTATCCGGGGCCGATCGGCAAGATCATCTCGCCGCATCTGCTCGGTCTCGAAGCAACGGCCGACTTGCCGAGCGCGTCGAGCCTCTGCGGCGCATGCGCCGAGGTGTGTCCGGTGCGGATCCCCATTCCGCAATTGCTGGTCCGCCTGCGCACCGAGGCCTACCGTGCGCCGCGCGAGCGCGTCGAGTCCTCGCTGCGCGGGCAGGGCGCCCGTCATAGCGTGGGGGAACGCCTGGTCTGGCGCTTTTGGCGCGGCGCATTCGGCCATCCGCTCGCCTACCGGCTCTTGCGCTGGTTCGCGACGCGCTTCGCCCGATGGGCGCCGAGACGGCAACTGGGCTGGACGCGGCACCGCACGCCGCTCGTACCGGCGCGTCGCAGTCTTGCCGACCTGCTGCGCGAGCGCGAGCTGCCCGAATAGTGTGATCGGCCGCGGCGCGTAGCGGTTTGCTTCGCGCACACATCAAAAAAGAAAAGAGGCGATGGACGCTCACGCCCGCAGTTAATTCATTTCATTTCAGGAGGAGACACACGATGCAACCGTGGACGCAGATCTACACGCCGCTTGGCAGCTTATGGCTGTCCTCGATCGCGGCGGCCATACCGATCGCATTCTTTTTCGTGGCGCTTGCGCTGATGCGGCTCAAGGGCCACGTCGCGGCTGCCATCACGCTGATGCTCGCACTCGGCGTAGCGATCTTCGCTTATGGCATGCCGGTGCGCACGGCGTTGGCCGCGGCGGGCTTCGGCTTCGCCTATGGCCTCTGGCCCATCGCGTGGATCATCGTGACGGCCGTGTTCTTGTACAAGATCGTGGTGAAGACCGGGCAGTTCGACGTCATCCGTGCGTCGGTCCTCGCGATTACCGACGATCAGCGGTTGCAAATGCTGCTCATCGGCTTCGCCTTCGGCGCATTCCTCGAGGGCGCAGCCGGCTTCGGTGCCCCGGTGGCGATCACGGCAGCGTTGCTCGTCGGCCTCGGCTTCGATCCGCTGAAGGCGGCCGGCCTCTGCCTTATCGCCAACACCGCACCGGTCGCGTTCGGCGCAATGGGCATCCCGATCATCGTCGCGGGTCAGGTGACGGGCATCGATGCGCTGCATATCGGCGCGATGGCCGGCCGCCAGCTGCCGTTGCTGTCGCTCGTGCTGCCGTTCTGGCTCGTCTTCATGATGGACGGCGTGAAAGGGGTGAAGGAGACTTGGCCGGCTGCGTTCGTTACCGGTGCGAGCTTCTCGGTGACCCAATACTTCACGTCGAACCACATCGGCCCCGAGCTGCCCGACATCACGTCTGCGCTCGTCAGCCTTGTTGCACTCGCTAGCTTCCTGAAGGTGTGGCAGCCGCGTGCCGCCTATCGGCGCGCCGACGAGGCGGCGGTGCTGGGCGGCGGGGCAGCGGCGCTCGGCGGCTTCGGCGGCGCGCCGTTTGCGGGCCGTGGCGACGGCGGTCCGACGCGGCAGCCGTCTCCTTACACGGCCGCTCAGACGCTGCGTGCCTGGGCGCCGTTCGCACTGCTGACCGCCATCGTTACCGTATGGGTGACCTGCGCGATCCGGATTTCAGTGTGAATGGGGGCGCGG
>CBJMQH010000324.1:0-6421 GCA_966431825.1 uncultured Trinickia sp. | reverse complement strand
CCGAACCCAACGCTGCAACCCGCAAGCCGTAGCCCTTCGCGGCCATCGCGTCGGCCGCCGCCTGCCGCGAAAATTCTGCGGGGGTGCGATAGGCGTCGATCCAGCCGCTGTCGCGAGCGAGATGGCCGAGTTGCGCGCGCTCGATGAATCGATCATGTTCCGCAACGCTTTGCTGGATCAACGGCAGCATGTCGCGCGCGGCGGCCCTCAATCGCTCAGGCGATGATTCCCACCAGAAGCGCGCGAGCCAGCTTGCAAAGTGCGGCAACGCCCGATAGTCCCAGTACAGGTCGGTCGAACGATTCTTTACATAGCGCAGCAACGTGCCGAAGTCGCGCGGAAAACCGTAGGGGACCACCGAAGCGCTTTCAATCAGCCCCGCGTTGCCGAAGCTGGTTTCTTCGCCCGGAGCACGCCGGTCGACCAGCGCCACCCGGCGGCCGCGATCCTGCAACTGCAGCGCGGACGATACGCCGACGATTCCGGCGCCCAGCACTATCACATCGAAGTCCATAAACTCGCTTAGCTATTTCTGTCGGGACGGGATGCCGGGCGGCCGCCGTATACGCGGCGAGCTGGCGCGAAACCTCTCGCGCTGGCTCGCGGGTCCGTTACTTCGCGATGATGTCGCGGTTGAAGTACTTCTGCGAAAGCGCGCTCAACGTGCCGTCTTTCTTCAGCGCATCAAGAGCGGCGTCGACCTTCGCGGCCAGCGCCTTGTCACCCTTGCGCATGCCCCAGCCCGTGCCCTCGCCGAGCGTCGCCGGATCGCTAAGCGGCTTGCCGACGATCGCATACTCGTGGCCCGAGGGCTTATCCAGGAACCCGTCCTGCACAGTTTGCGCTTCCTGAACCGCGGCATCGAGGCGTCCGGCAACAAGGTCGGCGTAGACCTGATCCTGGTCCGAGTACGAGACGATCGCGACGCCTGCATTTTCCCAGTGACGTTTGAGGAAATCCTCCTGCGACGACGCCTGCAACACGCCCACCCGCTTGCCCTGCAGACTCTTCACGTCGGGCAACAGGCCGGAGCCACGACGAGCCACCATCACGATCGGCACGATATAGATCGGTTTCGTGAAAGCGATCGATTGCTTGCGCTTGTCCGTAATGTTCATCGCGGAATTGATCACGTCGAACTTGCGCGCTTCCAACGCGGGAATCAGCCCATCGAACGCATTTTCGACCCACACACATTTCGCGCGCAGCTTCGCGCAAACCGCGTTGCCGACGTCGACGTCGAAGCCCTGAAGTTGCCCGCTCGCCGATTTGCTTTCGAACGGAGGGTAGGCCGCCTCGATGCCGAACCGTAAGGTGTCCTGAGCGTGGGCGCCGACTGTCCCGAGCGTGCCCGTCAACGCGGCGGCGACGAAAAGTGAAAGTTGAAGCTTCCGAAACATAAGAGGTTTCCTGTGTGTTTGGGCTACGACATTTGAGGGCATGTACGACAGTTGACTGACCCGCTCCGAGACATGGCATGAGGCGGCTAGTGCCCCGGCCTCACACCTTATCTGGACTCATAGTCTATTCTGGACAAGCACAAATGCAAGCAATTTTCAAAAATCAATGTCCAATCTGGACTTCTTGTCTTAGAATTACCTCACCGCCGGACCCCGGCAACGTTGTGGAGCGCAGTCCAATGAGCCCGGCAGATGACGCATTGCCCCTGATCGTCGACCAGCACGCCGTTCGCGAGGCGCTACCTCACCTCGACGTACGCAGCGTGTTGGCGCAGATGTTTCGCGCGCTGGGAAGTCACATGGCGGTGCAACCGCCGCAGACACTGACACTTTTCCCGCAGGGCGCTGGCGACTTCATCACGTATCTGGGCGTGATGGCAGACGCCAAGGTGTTCGGCGCGAAACTGTCGCCGTACATCGTGACGCAGGCGTCGCCAATCATTACCGCGTGGACGGCATTGATGTCGATTGAAACCGGACAACCGCTGATGTGGTGTGATGCAGGCTTGCTGACGATCGAGCGCACAGCCGGGGCGACCGCACTTGCGGTGGAGCAACTCGCCGCTGATCGCGCGAGCCAGCTCGCGATTGTCGGCGCGGGTGCGGTGGGACAGGCTCATTTGCGCCATCTCGTCGCGGTGCGGCCATGGCAGTCGATTCGGGTGTTTTCGCCGGGGCTTGCGAACGACACCGCAAAACGTGCGCAGTTGGTAGCGCTCGATGAAAGGGTTTCCATTTGCGCAAGGATCGAAGACTGTGTCGCCGACGCCGACGTCATTGCACTGTGTACCTCGTCCGGCACCCCGGTGCTGCACGCAAGTATGCTCGGCAAACCGGCGCTCATCACGTCGATCAGCACTAACGTGGCAAACGCTCACGAGATTTCGCCCGCATGGCTTGTCGACATGGACGTCTATTGCGACTACCGCCGCACCACCCCGGCCAGTGCCGGCGAGATGAAGCTGGCCGCGGAGCAGCATGGCTGGCGTCCCGCATCCGTGCTGGGCGATCTGCCGGAACTCATGTGCGGCGAAGCGACCAAGCCATCCTATCGAAAGCATGCGTTTTTTCGTTCAATCGGGCTGGGTCTCGAAGACGTGGCCATTGCCTATGAGCTGTTCAAATATCTGACTGCTCGAACACGCAAGTAGGTGACCGCCGAGCGGCGTTATCCGCGAGTGTTTTTTTTGAAAATTACGAGTACCAGCCCCTATGCGAAAGCCCAAGACAACGGCCGCACGTCGGCTACTTCTGGACCGCTACAGCCGCGTCGCCGATGGCATTGCGCTGCTGTTTTTTCCGTACGTCGAAATCGTCATTCATGACCTGCAAAGTCAGACAATCGCATACATCGCCAATAATCTATCGAAACGCGAACTCGGCGACGACTCCGCGCTGGAAGAGATCGATCGCTCCGCGGAGTCTGGTACGGTCGGTCCGTATGAAAAGCTCAATTGGGATGGAAGGCGAATGCGGTGCGTCAGTACGGTGTTATTCGACGATGCCGGCAACGCTGTCGGCGTAATGTGTGTGAACTACAACATCGCCGTGTTCGAAGACATCAAGCATGTCATCGATCGTGTGGTTTCCGGCGCCGGCGTGGTCAAGCAACCCGAAGAACTGTTCAAGGACGACTGGCAGGAACGAATCAACACGTTCCTTCATACGTGGCTCCAGGAACGTCAGTTGGCGCTGAATTCGCTGACTCGCGACCATCGGCGCGAGATCGTCGAAGCGCTGTGGGCCCAAGGGGCGTTCAAAGGAAAAAGCGCTGCCAACTACGTTGCGAATGTGTTGGGGATGGGACGTGCCACCGTCTACCAGCATATTAGAGATTTGCGTGGCGCGGCGGCCTGATACGGGCCGCACAACGCTGAGATGCCCTTTACACAAGCACCCATCTATGTTGACCCTCCACATTCCTCCAACCACTGAACAGCAACCAAACTACGACCGATTTACGATACGCGCCTCAAGTCCACTGCGCACCAGAAGATCGAAGCGCTCTGGCCGGATATGAAACACCGTCGCCTCGCAGGCACGGCCATCCGCCAGCCGGGACGTGCGCCGCAGCACCAGCAAGGGCGCGCCCGGCGGCACGTCGAGATACGCAGCCAAATCGTGGCCTGCGGCGCCGGCCGTCACGGACATCTGCGCATCGACGACATGCCAACCCAACCGTTCCAGCATCTCGTACGAGGGCAGCACCGCCACGTCGTCGCGTGAGAGCGAATTGGCCTCGGGCAGCGTGCAGGTCTGTGCGAGCGCGACAGGCGCATCGTCCACGCGATGCAAACGTTCGAGATAGAGACAGCGCGTAACATCGGCGGCGAACGTCTCGCGCAGGCCTGGCGGCACCTCGCACGTTTCGATTCGCAGCAGTTCCATGCTCGCGCGCGCGCCCTGCGCGGCGAGCGAATCGTAAAAGCCGCGCAATTCGTCGAGACGATGCTGCAGGCGCCGCTGCTTCACAAACGTGCCCTTGCCCTGCTTGCGCTCCACCACATGGGCGTCGGTGAGACGCCCGAGCGCAAGGCGCACGGTCACTCGACTGACCGCGAAGCGTTCGACAAGCTCCGATTCTGAAGGCAGTTTCCCCGACGGCTCATACGCGCCGCGTTCGATTTCTTCCTGCAATGTCGCGGCAATCTGCTCATAGAGCGATGTCACGTCTTCTCGCATCAACGTCATGAATGGCGTGTTCCCGGGCTTCGGTACGCGCTCTGCGCGATTTCCGATATCGATATGAAAAGCAATTGGATGGCTCAGCTTGTATTAATACGTATTATGCCCTTTTTGTTCCGCAGGCGACCTGCGGCATTCGTATGATCAACGCACGGGAAGCATAGCAGTGACAGACAAAATCCTCGACGCGCTACCGCTCCAGCACGCGCGGCCCTGCGCTGCCCCTGCGGCGCCGACAGCATCGGCGCACGGTGCAATCGCTCATGCCGGCCGGCGCACGCCCGGCGCGATCCTGCGGGCGCGTGTTGGTTTCGTGTCCGCGTGGTTGGCGTTTTTCGCGGTCACGTGGCTATTGCCGACGCCGGCCGGCCTTGGTGCGCCCGGCAAGGCGACGCTTGCAGTCGTGGCGTGGGTCGCCATCGTCTGGGTGACGGAAGCGATTCCCGTAGGCGTGAGTGGCATTCTTCTGCCGATGTTGCTCGTGCTCTCGCATGCGAGCCCGTCGTTTCCCAAGGCCGCCAGCGGTTTCACCGCGCCCGTGGTGTTCCTGTGCCTCGCCGCATTCCTGTTCTCGGCGATCATGCAGGCGAGCGGTCTCGACCGCCGCATTGCGCTCGCGCTGCTCGACCGTCTCAAGGTGCGCACCGCCAACGGCGTGATTTGGGCGATGTTCGCCGTCAACTTCGTGATGTCGCTGGTCGTGCCCGCCGCGAACGCGCGCTCCGCCGCGCTGCTACCGGTGACGAACGGCATCGTCAAGCTGTTCGGCGAGTCGCCGCGCGAGCGCGATGCGAGAAAGGCCATCGTGATCCAGACGCTCGTGTACGGCGCAATGATCAGCGGAATGTGCATTCTCACGGCACATCTGCCGAACATGGTGGTTTCGGGTCTGCTGGAAAAGCAGTTGGGCATCCGGATCTCGTATTTCACCTGGTTCAAGCTGCAATGGCCTTATATCGGCATGTTCGTCATCACGCAGTGTTGGGTGCAGTTGTACTTCCGCTCGCGCGCAGTGCGGATTCCGGGCGGCCGTGCCGCTATCGCCTCGATGCGCGCCGCGCTGCCGGGCGCCACCGGTAACGACTGGTCGGTACTCGTACTATTCGCGGCCGTCGCACTATTGTGGGCAACGGAGCCGCTCCATCATCTTTCTTCGGAGATCGTGGCGCTGATCGCGCTCGCGGTGCTGTTCGCGCCGGGCGTGCTGCGCTTCGGCTGGGCCGAAGTCGAGCAGCGCACGATCTGGGGCACGCTGTTCCTGCTCGCGGGCGCACTGTCGCTTTCGGCGGCGATCAGTTCGTCCGGGCTTGCGCTGTGGGCCGCCGATCACATCTATGTCGCGGCGCACGGGCACGGCTGGTGGATCGCCATCGGCATCGTGATGCTGGGTACACACGTGATCCGTATCGGCATGCTCTCGAACGTCGCGGCCGTCACGATGATCGCGCCCATCGCGCTCGCTCTCGCGCCGCGTCTCGGGCTGCATCCGGTCGCGTTCACGATGCTCGTGAGCGACACCGATAGCTTCGCCTACCTGTTGCCCACGCAGATCACCGCCGGCGTGATCGCCTATAGCAGCGGCGCATTCTCGACCGCCGATTACGCCAAGGTCGGCGTGGTCTCGGTGCTGATCGCCATCGTCTATGGGCTCTGCGTGATCGCGCCGTGGTACGCCTTCATGGGCGTGCCCGTCTGGGACGCGAGCGCCCCTTGGCCGTTCGCGCATTGAGCGGGCCCTCTCGTCTTATCACCTCGAATTCACAAGAACAATCATGAGCGAAGCACACGAAGCCGATCTGCATGCCAGCGCGCGCGCCCTGCGCGAGCGTCTGGGCGCCCACACCGCCCCCGCCGGCTTATACGAACGACTCAAGCAGTTGCCCTTCGCGGGCAGCGTGCGCTGCAACGTCACGCGCCTCGAAGCCGGCGACTGGGCCGAAGTCGTGCTCGACTACGAAGTCGGCTCCTCGGGCATCGCCGATGGCGGCTGGCTGAAGGCAACCTTCAAGTTCTATTCCGACTGGGCGCTGTTCCAGACGAGCGACCCGACCGCCGCGAACTACATCAGCGCGGAATATCACGCCGCGCCGCTGGTGCCGGGTCAGAGTCCGGCGACGGTGCAGGCGCTCAACGTGCGCTTCGACCAGAAAGGTCACGAACGGCCGTACCAGAAGGCCGTGATCGTGGATGTCGTCGACGGTTACCTCAACGCGGGCGACCGCATCGGGATCCGTCTGGGCGACCGTCGGCGCGGGCCGGGCACGCGAAGCCAGACG
>CBJMQH010000323.1:0-6437 GCA_966431825.1 uncultured Trinickia sp. | reverse complement strand
GAGCCAACGGCGAGCGACACAACTGCAGCGGCGTCCTTGGCGCCGCTGCCTGCCGAAACGACGGCTCCGGCCGTTCCGTCGGTGCCGGCCCATCCCGCGCTCGCCGCTGTCGCTGCGCCGATTCTGCTCGAGCTGACGGCGACGCCCACCGCGCAGCCGCAACCCACGACGTCACCACTGCTGCCGGCCGATCGGCCCGATCACCTGCAACCGACGGCAGGCGGAACCGTCGCCGTACCAGCCGCTTCAGGCACCCCGAACTCGCCACTGCCGGCTTCCCCCCCGATACCGGCTGCGCCTTGGCTCGATGCGGCGGCACCGGCGCAGCATCCGCAAGCGCCGCAAGATGTCGCGCACAGTGCCGATCCGCTACCGGACGGGGTATTGGCCCCAGCCTCTGGATCGACAGTCCAGGCGGCTGCGCAAACCGCAGCGCCCGCAGAAGCCGCCGCCATGCCGCCATCGGACACCGCTGCCCGTGCCTCGTTGCGCGGCCATGCGCCGACCGAATTCACATTCCACGCACCGCTTGCTTCGAATGTCGAACTGCCGTCGCTCGACCTGCTCGAAGCCGCCAGCACCGACACCGAGCCGATACCGGCGGAGCAGCTGGCCCAGACCGGGCAACTGATCGAGCAGCGCCTCCAGGAGTTCAAGGTCCCCGTGACCGTGGTGGGCGCCTCGGCGGGGCCCGTGATCACGCGTTTCGAAGTGGAACCTGCGCTCGGCGTGCGCGGCAGTCAGATCGTCGGCCTCATGAAGGACCTTTCGCGTGGGCTCGGGTTGACCTCGATTCGCGTCGTCGAAACGATCCCCGGCAAGACGTGCATGGGCCTCGAACTGCCGAATGCGAAGCGTCAGACGATCCGCCTGTCGGAGATCCTGGCGTCCGACGCCTATGCCCGCTCCAACTCGAAGCTGACGCTGGCGATGGGCAAGGACATCACGGGCAATCCGATCGTGACGGACCTGGCGAAGGCGCCGCACATGCTCGTGGCCGGCACGACGGGTTCGGGGAAATCGGTCGCGGTGAACGCCATGATCGCCTCGCTGCTGTACAAGGCGACCCCTGAGGAGGTGCGGCTCATCATGATCGATCCGAAGATGCTCGAGCTGTCAGTCTACGAGGGGATTCCGCACCTGCTCGCACCGGTCGTGACCGACATGAAGCTCGCGGCCAATGCGCTGAACTGGTGTGTCGGCGAAATGGAAAAGCGCTATCGGCTCATGTCGGCGGTCGGCGTGCGCAACCTGGCGGGCTTCAATCAGAAGATCCGCGACGCCGAAGCGGCCGAAAAGAAGCTGACGAATCCGTTCTCGCTGACGCCCGAGGCGCCGGAACCGCTGTCGACGCTGCCGCTCATCGTCGTCGTGATCGATGAGCTGGCCGACCTGATGATGGTCGCCGGCAAGAAGATCGAGGAACTCATCGCCCGGCTGGCGCAAAAGGCTCGCGCAGCCGGCATTCATTTGATCCTCGCGACGCAGCGGCCCTCTGTCGACGTCATCACGGGCCTGATCAAGGCCAACATCCCGACGCGCGTCGCATTCCAGGTCTCGTCGAAGATCGATTCGCGCACGATCCTCGATCAGATGGGTGCCGAATCGCTGCTGGGCCAGGGCGATATGCTGTTCCTGCCGCCCGGTACCGGCTACCCGCAACGCGTACACGGCGCTTTCGTGGCCGACGAGGAAGTCCATCGCATCGTCGAGCATCTGAAGCAGTTCGGCGAACCGCAATACGAAGAAGGCATTCTCGACGGACCGGCGTCCGAAGGCGCACAGCAAGACCTGTTCGGCGATGCGCCCGACGCCGAAGCCGATCCGCTTTACGACGAGGCGGTCGCGTTCGTGGTCCGCTCGCGCCGTGCATCGATATCGGCCGTGCAGCGTCAGTTGCGCATCGGCTACAACCGCGCTGCGCGGCTCGTCGAGCAGATGGAAGCGGCCGGGCTCGTCTCGTCGATGGGCATCAACGGCAGCCGGGAAGTGCTCGCACCGCCGGGCCCGGAGCAATAAGAGGCCGCCGTCGCGACACCGCGCGCCACACCCGGCTCAGAATGCGTAGCGCGCCCAGAAGAACGCGACGTCCCCCTTGTTGAACCCGGGAACGCGCGGGATGAACGCCGCCATTGCCGAGACGTGGCGGTAGCGGATCGACGCGACCGGCGCGGCGATCGGCACAGGAATGTAATCGGCGATATCCTGGCGCGCCGTGAGCCCGGCGAAGAAACCACCCCCGACCGACAGGCCGCCGAGCACGGGTCGCGTGAACCACTGCCGCGCATATCCGCCGATCGGCTCGGGGTGCTTGTGGGAATCGCGGAAGACGAACGCGAACAGGACATCCTCGTTGCCGTCGGCGTCGGTCCAGTGCTTGCCGAGGCCGCCGCCCCACGCGTTCGCATTGAGCGAGGCACGGTAGGACGCCGAGTAGCCGTCGATATGCCATGCGTAGCCGGTCAGATAGAGGTCCCAGTCGCCCTGCGTGGCCACGCGCGCGATCCGCAGGCAAGTGTCGTGGTAGAAGTCCGGGTCGTTACCGCAACCGGCCGCTCGTGCGGACGGCAGGAACCAGTCGGCCAGGCCGGCGCTCGACCGGCCGGCTGAACCGGCTGGCGGGCAACCGCCGAGCGCCGTAGCCGCAATCACGGCAATGCGAACGATGCGGGCGGGCACCTTTTTCATGTCTCGTTTCTTGCGCTCCGTTGTTCGCCGCCGGGCACACGTAAATCATGCGCACCCATTGCAAGAAATAGCGGCCCGCAGGCGGCAAGTCGCACGCCGCGCCCTGCGGGGCGGCCATCGAGAGCGACCCGGCACGGCCGTTGCGGCTCCTTGGTCAACGCGCGGTGACGCACCGAGAAAGTGGACGATGCGGTTACGCGCCCGGGTTCACGTTGCAAACGACGGGCCCTGCGATCATCCCCTGCCGCCCCGCCCCCCGTGAGGCGGTAGATTCGAGCCTACGCGCTTGCTCTGACGCGTAGGCTCTCTTTGTTTTCAGGACCGGCCCGCGCGCAAGGATCCCGAGTCACGCGTCACGAGGCCGGCACGAACTTGAAGTCCACCGGGGCGCCGAGGTCGATGCGCGTCGGATCGGGCGACAACAATCCGCTCGACGGATCGCGGCGGAACAAGTAGGCCGTGTCGCTATCCTGGTTGCCGACGATGAGCCATCGGCCGGTCGGATCGATCGAGAATTCACGCGGCGTGCGGCCGAGCGACGACTGACGGCCGACAAGCTTGAGCAGGCCGTCGTAAGGATCGACGGCGTAAATCACGATCTCGTTCGCGTCGCCGCGGTTCGTGACGTAGAGAAACCGGCCGTCGGGCGACAAGTGCAAGGCCCCCGCGCCCACTTTGCCCGTGAAACCGGGCGCGGCCAGAACAAGCGTTTGCAATGGCTGGAGCGCGCCGCTCGCATGGCGCAATACCGTCACGGTGCCCGAGAGTTCGCTCGTCAGGTAGGCGTAGCGGCCCGAGGTGTCGAAAACGAGGTGCCGCGGGCCCGTCCCGCGCGGCATCAGTGTATAGCGCTGCTGCGTCGGGCTGACGAGGCCACGGCTGCCGTCGGCGGTGTAGCGATAGCTGTAAAGCCGATCAGCGCCAAGATCCTGCACGAACAGGTAGCGACCGTCCGGTGTGAACACCGTCGAATGAACGTGCGCACTATCCTGTCGCCCCTTGACCGGGCCACCGCCCTCGTGATGGACGACAAGCGCGGCCGTGGCCAGTGCGCCGTCCGGCTGAATGGGCAGCACCGCGAAGCTGCCGCCGGGATCGGCCGCCACCGAATAGTTGGCGACGAACAGATATTTGCCATCGGGCGAAATGCTCAGATAACAGGGATCGTTTCCTTCGGACGATACGCGGTCAACGAACGTGAGGGCGCCGCTCGCCCGGTCGAAGGTGAATGCGCTGACGCCGCCGCGCTCGGTCGCGGGCCCGTTGTCGCCCGGGAGCTCGTTCACCGCGTAGACGAAGCGTGCATCGCGGCTGACGACGAGATACGACGGATTGATCGTCTTCGCCGACGAGAGGCGCGTCATTTGCCCGGTCTGGGCGTCGAAACGGTAGACATAGACCCCATCGCTCTTGCCGTTCGTCGTGTACGTGCCGATGAGCAGATCGTACTGGCCGTTCGCGCTGCCGGCACCGGCGTTCGGTGCTTGCGCGAAAGCCGGCACGGAAAAGGAGACGGTGCAGGCGGCCCAGAGCGCCGCGCGGCGCAAGGCGGCGGGCATTCGCCGCGGGCGTGCACGAAAAATGCAGGGCATGGAGTTCTCCGGTCGAAGCGCAGCCCCACCGTGCGCCGGCGCGCGGCGCGCGCTCACCCGCAAAGAGGAGCCGTCATGAACATTTACGTCAGTCTGGGTCCGCTCGCCGCGCTGATCGCCGGCATCCTGATCCTTGCCGTGCCGCGGCTGTTGAACTACATCGTGGCGCTCTACCTCATCATCATCGGCATCCTCGGGCTCATCGGCCCGAGCGGGCACCCGCTCCATTTCTGATACGAAAGGGAGCAGGTGCCGCCGACACGCTCGCGGCGGTTCAACCGTTGACGAATTGATCGAGACGCAGGCGCCCTTGGAGGGACAGGCCGCCCACGGCGTACTGGCCGCCACCGTCTCGGTGGGACTTGAAGCAGGCGCGCTCGATCAGAAACGCAGCGGCCGTCTCCATGCCGTTACGCGTGAGGCCGAGCGAATCGGGATCGAGGGCGAGCAAGGCGTTTTCGCCCAGCTCCTTTGCTGCGGAGAGGATCTTGATGCAATCGAGCTTCGATGGATTCAGCATGTGTCAATTCTCGCTTTGGATGGACATGACAGGACATGACAGGTACATCGACGACCGGCCGCACACGGCGCCGCATTCGAGCGGCGCTTACATTGGTTTGATTGCGATGCGCAACCGGCAGGAATCCCCGAAAGCTCATTGTATCGATCGAGTTTGCGCGCTGGCAACGCGAAATCATTCGCGCCCCATATCTCGCGCGCAGCGTGTCGGGTGGCCCGTTCCTTGCTGTTACTCGGGCCGTCTCGGCGCCTGGCGCAGGTACGGCGTGCCCGCCGCGTGCCGCGCCCCTCGCGGCGGGGTATCTTATGCGTGAAGTGCGGCCCCAAAACGCGCGACGATCGGCCGCGTGCGAGGCCCGTTCGTGTCGGCTCACCCGCGCCGAGCGTATCCGTTTCTACAACCGCAAACTATGCCCGCGTCCATAGAAGACTACGCAGTCGTCGGCGACGGCCACACGGCCGCCCTCATCTCCCGCAACGGCTCGGTCGACTGGCTCTGCTGGCCGCGCTTCGATTCGGGCGCCTGCTTCGCCGCGCTGCTCGGCACGCCCGAGAACGGCTGTTGGCAACTGGCCCCCGCCGACGGGTCTGGATCGGTGCGGCGGCGGTATCGCGACGACACCCTGATACTCGAGACCGATTACGAAACAGCCGACGGTGCCGTCACCGTCATCGATTTCATGCCGCCCGGCAACGGCACCTCCGAGTTGGTCCGCATCGTCGTGGGCAAAAAGGGGTCGGTGCCTATGCGGATGGTCCTCACGTTGCGCTTCGACTATGGTTTCTCGGTGCCGTGGGTCACCCAGCTCGCGCGCAAGGACGGCGTCAAGGCGATCGTCGGCCCCGACACGGTCATCCTGCGCGCGCCGGTTACGCTGCGCGGCGAGAACATGCACACGGTGGCCAATTTTCGTGTGATAGAAGGCGAGCAGGTGCCGTTCGTCCTCGCCTACTCGGCCTCTGCGCAGCATGTGCCGCCTGCGCGCAATGCCTCGGCCCTGCTCGAGCAAACGGAAACCTATTGGCGCGAATGGTCCGCTCGCTGCGCCGTTACGGGTCGCTATGCGGCACCGATTCGCCGCTCGCTGATCACGCTGAAGGCGCTTGCCTATGCGCCGACGGGCGGCATCGTCGCCGCCCCGACCACCTCGTTGCCCGAACGCTTCGGCGGCACGCGCAACTGGGACTACCGCTACTGCTGGCTCCGCGATGCGACGATCACCCTGCTCGCGCTGATGCGCTGCGGCTACTACGACGAAGCGCGCGCCTGGCGCGCCTGGCTCGGTCGCGCGCTCGCCGGTTCCCCCGCGCAGGCCCAGATCATGTATGGCGTGGCGGGCGAGCGCCGCCTGCCTGAAACGGAAATCGAGTGGCTGTCCGGGTATCAGGGCGCGCGGCCGGTACGCGTGGGCAATAAGGCCGTGGGCCAGCTGCAGTTGGACGTCTACGGCGAAGTGATGAACGCGCTCCATCTGGCACGCGTGGGCGGGCTGCACGCCGACGATGCCGTCTGGGAGGTTCAGTGCGTCATGCTCGCGCATCTCGAGGACATCTGGACCGAACCCGACGAGGGCATCTGGGAAGTGCGCAGCGGTCGGCAGCAGTTCACATTTTCGAAGGTCATGGCGTGGGTCGCGT
>CBJMQH010000322.1:0-6453 GCA_966431825.1 uncultured Trinickia sp. | reverse complement strand
GATCTTCGTAGTCTTGCGTAGGCCTGTACGACAAGCATGACGCTGGCTTTGTCGCGGATCGGCACATTCGAGCGGCCGGATGATCGCCGTCGAGGAGCCAGTGCCTGAGCGTAATGGGGCTTCGAGCTACACGTTGAACGTCCCGAGCCACCGGCTGTTGCTTGTCACGCAATAACCAGTGAGGGTGGCTTTTCCAGACCCGGATCTATCTGCGGGGAATTCGTTCAGAAAATCCGCCCCGAATCGGCCGGTCGCTACGAGGGCGTGGCAAAATGCCCGGGATTTCGCCCTCCCGACGATCACAGGGCACTCTGGCTTGCGAATCCGTGCGCTCGGCAAGCGCCCGACACAAATCCGGATGGTAGAGCGTGCGTTGTGTGGCAGCGCTTTGGCGACGACTGCAGACACACTGTTCAGCTGTTAAAGTCAACGCCGGGTTTCTAGTTGGCTTCTCAGTGGTCGAGCTACCGAATGGCTCTGGCCGACCCTGA
Organism: uncultured Trinickia sp.; assembly: GCA_966431825.1. Lineage (GTDB taxonomy): Bacteria > Pseudomonadota > Gammaproteobacteria > Burkholderiales > Burkholderiaceae > Trinickia. Next base: position 5,962 of record CBJMQH010000322.1, on the reverse strand, counting down.
ACCGTCGGTCAATGACGCTGACCGAATGTCGCAAGACAAGCCAAGAACAGACGTCGGCAGTGACGACACGATTGCGTCGATGTAGACAATTTTTTCTAGACAAATTATTCTACATCCTGCTGTCCTTTTACCAAGGTTTCGTCATGACCAAAGCCGCTCCCGCGACTAGGCCGACCGCGGCTGAACTCGAACTTCTGCGGGTCCTATGGCCACTCGGTCCCGCCACCGTCAAACAGGTTCATCAGGCCTTGCAAGAGGAACGTGCTGACGTTACCTACGCCGCCGTTTTGCGCCAGATGCAGATCATGCATGCAAAGGGGCTGCTTACGCGCGACGAGAGCGAGCGTTCCCACGTCTACACGCCCGCCCAAAGCCAGAACACCCTGCAAACCAGCCTGTTGAAGGAGCTGATTCACAAGGCGTTTTCCGGTTCGGGCAAGGCGCTCGTGATGGCCGCGTTGCGCAAGCACGTTACTCAGGAAGAGCGTGAGGAAATTCGCAAATTTCTCCACGGGGACGAGCAATGAGTGCGTTTTCCTGGGCGCTCGTCCAGGCTTTGGGTTGGGCGCTCTTGCACTTCGTGTGGAAAGGCGCCTTGATCGGCATGGTAACGGCACTCTCGTTGCGGCTGTTGCTCCGCGCGAGCCCACGGAGTCGCTATGCGCTGCTCTGCGCTTCGCTGCTGTTATGTCTCGGTGTGCCGGCGCACGATTTGTATCGAGGTATCGAAGCGGCATCGCGAACAACCGGCTGGATTCGCATTTCCGATTCCCATGTCGTGCCGCCAATAGACGCCCGCGCGCCGTTTGCGCTGGAGAACGTGCTGCCCTGGCTCGTTGCTGCATGGCTGGTCGGTGTTGCCGCCATGTCGTGGCGTCTGTCGGCCGGCTTGCTTTGGGTCCGTCGGATCGGCCGCGCGCTTCCCGATTGGCCAGATAGCCGGTGGCAGGACTGCGTATCCGCGCTGGCCGCGCGTTGCGGGCTGTCACGCCCGGTGAGGCTGCGTCTGGCGGCGCACCTCTCAACCCCGCTGACGATCGGCTGGTGGCGGCCGTTGGTGCTGGTTCCGGCTGCCTTGCTGACGCGCATGCCGCCCGAACTGCTCGAGGCGGTGCTTGCGCACGAAATCGCGCATATCAAGCGCGCCGACTATCTGGTCAACCTGCTGCAAAGTGTGATCGAAGCGCTGCTTTTCTATCATCCGGCGGTGTGGTGGCTATCGCGGCAAATTCGTATCGAGCGGGAATGCGTTGCCGATCAGATCGCCGCCACGCTCATTCAGAATCCGCGACGTTTGGCGCTCGCGCTAGAGCAGCTCGATATGCTGCAATCGACTCATAGCGAATACGCGCCGGTCGCGCAGTCGGCGCAGGGCGGCCACTTGCTGGACCGCATCAAGCGACTCTGCCAGCCCGTCCCGCCTCCGCCGAACTGGGTGACGCATGCCGCCGTCACCGCGTTCGGTTTCGTGGCGTTGTGCATGACGGCACTGACACTGTGGCCCGCGCTCGTGTTGCAAGACGCGGCAGGCGTCGTGCCGGTTGGCCTGCTCGAATCGAAGCACGTTGTGGTGATCGACGACAACTCGGGCGAGGTCCTGTTTCAGAAGCGCCCCGACGATATCGTTCCGATCGCTTCATTGACGAAGTTGATGACTGCGATGGTCGTGCTCGACGCCCGGCCCGACATGAACCGGATCATTCGCATCGACGCCAGCGACGCTGAAGCGTTGCGCCCCAGCCGCACGGGATTGCCTGCCGGCGCGAGATTGCCGCTTTACACGGTGCTTCAACTCGCGCTGATGTCATCGAACAACAGCGCCGCGTACGCGCTGGCGCAGCAGTATCCCGGCGGCTTCCCTGCGTTCCAGGCTGCGATGCGCGCCAAGATCGTAGCGCTGGGCTTGAAGCACACGACGATCGACGATCCAACCGGCCTCTCGCCGCTCAACCGGTCGACAGCAATCGACGTCTCGGTCATGGTGAACGCGGCGGCCCGCTACCCGGCCATCGCGCGCGCAACGACCGACCCTCGCAGCGTTGTGCCGATCGACGGCCAGCTCGTCGAATACCAGAACACGAATCCGCTCGTCGGGCAAAAGGGCTGGGACATCGCCTTGTCGAAAACCGGCTACACCGACGCGGCCGGACGCTGCCTGACCATGCGACTGCGCTCGGTTCGGGACAGCGTCACGATGGTGTTCCTGGATGCCGGGCTGACTGCATTCCCCGCGCGGGACGCGATCAACATCCGCCGCCTCCTGCTTGCACGCAAGCTGGCTTGACACTTGCCGTGCTTAACGTTCTTCCTCACTCTCGCTAACTGGACTCAATCGTGACTCATTCGATCACGCGTCGAAAGCTGTTGATTGGACTGCCACTGATCGCCGGCATGGGCATCGTTCCCGCGCTGCATGCTGCGGAATCGCCGCTTGCCGAAATCGAGCGCCGGCACGGCGGACGCCTCGGCGTGTTCGCCATCGACACCGGTTCGGGACGCACGCTCAGCTATCGTGCCGACGAGCGCTTCCTGATGTGCAGCACGTTCAAGGGCCTGCTCGCGGCGCAGATACTGGCACGCGTCGACAGCGGCACGGAGCGGCTCGACCGCCTCGTGCACTACACGGAAAAGGACCTCATTTTTACATCGCCCGTGACCAAGGCCAACGTCGCGCGCGGCGCGATGTCGATCGACGCGCTCTGCCGGGCGGTTCTGGTGGAGAGCGACAACACGGCCGCGATCTTGCTGATGCGCAGCGCAGGCGGTCCCGAAGCGCTGACCCGGTTCGTTCGAGGCCTTGGCGATACGGTCACGCGGTCGGACCGCTACGAGCCCGACTCGAACCGCTATGCCGGCGTGCTCGATACCACAACGCCGAAGGCCATCGCCACCACGGCGCAGCGCCTCCTGCTCGGCGATGTGCTGAGCGTCCGTTCGCGCGCGCAACTGCAGCGCGGCATGACCGACTGCAGGCCGGGGCTCAACCGGATTCGCGCCGTATTGTCCGCCGACTGGCAGGCCGCCGACCGGCCCGGAACCAGCGTCGAGAGCGAAACCAACGACTACGCGCTCGTGAGCCCGCCGGGGCGCGCACCATTGCTTGTCGCGGTCTATTACGATGCGCCGGGCGTCCGCATGGACGCACGCGAGGCAGTCTTGCGTGAAGCGGGCACGGCTTTCGTGCAGTGGGCCACAAGCGCGGTATGACTGTCGCCGGCACGCGAAACCGAAATATCGATCTCCTCCGGGGCATCGCGATCCTGCTCGTGCTGTTTCACCATTTCAATATCGCCTACCGGCTCGACGACACGTTCCTGTCACGCGTATTCGGATGGGAGGCGGTTCGCGCCGTTGCGCGAAACGGCAACTATGGGGTCACGATGTTTTTCGTGATCTCGGGCTATCTGATCACAACGAACACAATTCGTCACTGGTCTGAACCCAGTCATGTCGATGTCGGAGCGTTCTACGGCTTGCGTATCGCGCGCATCGTCCCTTGCCTATTGCTGTTGCTGGCCGTTGTGAACACGCTTGCAATGGCCGGCATTGCCATCTTCCAGAACCACTCGCCGGACGGCACGCCCGTTTCGTTCTGGCTCGTGAACCTGGCGTCATTGACGTTTTGGATGAACGTGCTCATCGGCACGCACGGGTGGACCAACTATGCGCTCGGCGTGTTGTGGTCGCTTTCCGTCGAAGAGGTGTTTTACCTGGCGTTTCCGGTGCTTTGCCTTGTGTTTCGACGAGAGGCCCGCCTCGTTACTTTCTGGCTCGTATGGGTCGCTGCCGGTCCAGCTTACCGGTTCTTCCATCAAGGCGACGAGGGCGGTTATCTTTACGGGTATTTCGCCTGCTTCGACGCAATCGCCACCGGCTGCTGCGCGGCGTTGCTCACGAGGCGCGTCAAGTGGCGCGGCCGCGCGCGGAGCATGGCGACGTGGCTCACGGCAGCGGCTATGACGTTCGTTTACCTGACTTGGCCGATCCGGGAAAGCAACGTGTTCGGTGTCACGGCAATGGCCTTCGGCACCGCTGTTTTGCTGCTGGCCGCGCACGAGCGTCCTGATGGATCGACGATTCAACGCGCGCGTGCATTTGCAGTATTGGAAGCGCCCGGCAGGCTGAGCTACGAACTCTATTTGTTTCACCTTATCGTGCTGGGCTTGCTGCGGACGATATTCCCACCTTCCGGCGCGGCGGGTAACGAGAAACTGGCACTTCTGGCAGGCTATTTGGTGCTTTCGGCCTGCCTGGCGTTGTTTATCGCTTACTTCTACGCGGAGCCGTCGCGCCGTGTCATCCGCAGGTGGCTGCGTCAGACAAGATCTCATAATGAAAGCGGGTACTTCGGGCGAAAACAACCCGACGTCGAACACAGGAAATCTCGGGTCGAGTGAACACGCTGAACGTTAGGTTCTGGTCAGGTTGCGGCCGTTCCCATTACCACCATCAATGTCCGAGTTTGGCCGATCGGAGCCTCAGGCGATCGGATCCGAAACGGCGGGCAGAAGGGACGGCCAAGCGCGACCCGCGCGCGACAGTGCCGTCGATCGGCGAGCGGACGCTCAACCAAGACTATCGGCATTAGTTTGCAACGACAGGCGTAGAGCGACGGCAACAATCCGCCGACTAACTGTTCAGGCCGAGCAGTAAGTCTCTGTAATGGAAGCGCACCACACGAACTGTCGTCTGCCCAAAGACGAATCCGCCAACGCTGCTCCCGATAAGTCCGCCAATGATCGGATGCGCCGCAAAGACACCGAACCGCACACCCAGTGCGGCGCAGACGGCGCACGTAATCAAACCAGCCCATGTTTGCCAATGACGCCAGCTATGCCGATAGGCGCGTCGCCAACGGACACCCCTCTCGCGCGCCGGTAGATTGGCCAGCTCAGGAATGCTTCTCAGAGTCCAAAAGACAGTTATCGCCAATCTCCTGCTCCTTTGTTCGTGCACGAGAATTGTCAGCGATCCTCGGTAGGATGTCGACTGGCCGAAAGTGGCCGGCAAGCGACCGCTCGCCGGCCGCCATTCCATCAAACTTCGGTCTGCTCAGCCATCTCGAGGGCATCGTCGACCTCGATTCCCAGGTAGCGAACCGTGCTTTCCAGCTTTGTGTGGCCAAGCGGCAACTGCACCGCCCGAAGGTTCTTCGTCCGCCGGTAGATCAGCGAAGCTTTCGTGCGGCGCATCGTGTGGGTACCGTATGCGGTATCGTCGAGGCCAATCGATGCTACCCAGCGGTGTACCAGCCGGGCATATTGCTGCGTCGACAGGTGCGGTGACGTATGAATCCGGCTCGGGAACAGAAAATCCGCCGCCTTCAGTCCCCGGGTTTCGATCCACGCTTCGAGGCTCTCACGAGTCTGTTCCGTGATCTCAAATTGCACCGGCCGCTGGGTCTTCTGCTGCATGACTGTCGCTCTCGACGCCACTTGGCTTCCGTGACGGACATCCTGGACCCGTAACCGCGTGAGGTCGCACGTCCGCAGCTTGCTATCAATCGCGAGGTTGAACATCGCGAGCTCACGAACGTTCGACGCCATCTGGAGTCTCGTCCGGATCGCCCAGATTTCCCGAAGTTTTAACGGTGGCTTCTGCCCGGTGAACTTGCCCTTGTTCCACGGCACGCACGCGGTGGACAACCACGACATTCTCGGATTCCATGACAATCTCGTTTCAAGTGAAGGGAGATTGAGTGTGCGCCGCGTCGGGCGGTCGCAACCCGACCCACTGCCGTCGTTCGCCTCCCTAGTGGCTCAACGGTAGGTATTGGCACGAAGCAGTCACTCGGTTCGGCTACTCACCGACAGCACCTCGGCCGAAACTGTCATTGAAGTCGGTCGCTTTCCACCTTAAACGAATGACAGCCTCTACGGAATCGAGAGCACGTACGTCTGCCGTATAGTCGAGCGTGGCGAACAGGAATCGTGCGATAGGATGGTTCCATCAGAGCGGCGGC
>CBJMQH010000321.1:0-6498 GCA_966431825.1 uncultured Trinickia sp. | reverse complement strand
GGCGCGCCAAGCGCGTTGTCCTGCGCGTTGTCCTGCGCGTTGTGCGCGCGGTAGGCGTCGAGAAACCGGGCAGCCGCGAGACGACGCACTTCGATCGCATGCTGAGTACAACAATGGTCGCCGTCGTCGAATACCGTGAGCGCCACCTGATCGGTCTGCGCTACGCGCATGAGCGTGTCGCGTAACCACTGCTTATCGGCAGTCGAGACGATCGGATCGCGACCGCCGTGCACGATATGCACGCCGGCTGCCACCTTCGCCAGCAACGCCTCGTCGCGAATCGAGAAGCCCCTCATGGCCTCATCGATATCATCGGCCGAAGACATCCCGAGAATCTGGCAGAACTTGCTCTTCAGAAAGAAAGGCAGCTTGTTGAATCCGCGCGCATCGACGGGCCCGCCAAGATCGAGCAGTGCCCCGACACGCGGGTCGGCAGCTGCAATCTTGTACGCCCACATGCCGCCCCAGCTCACGCCGACGATCGCATAGTGCTCCGTATCGATCTGCGGATAGGCATGCAGTGCATCCACCGCCGCGAGGATCGCCTGCTCGAAGTCTGCGGGCCATAGCGTGCCGTCGAGCAAAAACGTCTCGCCCTGCCCGGGCCCATCGACGCATAGAACTGCGAAACCCGCCTCCGAGAACATCAACTCGCTGGCCAGATGCTCTTCCTTCACATCGTCCATGCCATGCACCAGCACGACGAGCGGCATCTTTCCCCAGGGCATCGGCGCGGCCGGCAAATGCAGGTTGGCAAAGAGCGTTGTGCCGTGCCACTCGACACGAAGGCGAGCGAAGCGCGCACCGAACGCCCGCCGCTCGGCTTTCAAATAGAAATCGCGGCAGAGCTTGTACGCGCGCGTTTTCACGTCGGACAGCGGCAGGCAACCCCACGCGACCAAGTGCGCAAGAAAAGACAGCCGTCGCCAGGCCTTGATGCGATCCTCGTCGGACATCGCAGGGTCGGCCCGCTCGACGCCCTGTGCCTCGTCTTGCAGAAACGCCCAGCCACTGGTCGGCCAATCGGCAAGCCCGCCGATCGACGACAGAAAGCGGTTAAGCGTATTCTCGTCGATGAGCGCGGCGCGCCACCGGTTCCAAAATGGCCGCGTGACGTTTCTCACGCCGACGACGCGCGAGAGGGCGAAAACGGACCGGCTCAGCAAGTGATCCGACAGCGAATACGCCTGCACCTCACCGAAATTACGCATGACCCGTCCCTTGCGCGCCGTCGGCGGCGGATACCGTGCCAAGGTCGATGCCGAGTTCGTCGAGTTCCGCTGCGTCAAGGCCGAGCATTGTTGCCCCGAGCCGCACGATCCTTGCGTCGGGTGCACCGTATGCCGCCTGATCCGGCGCGTGGCCAAGCCGTCGCTCGTTCGCGTCGATCACCTGATAGAGATCGAAACCGAACTTCGCGCCCATAACGGCGCGGCCGAGTTTGTTGATCATACAGTTCGAACTGCATGCGCCCGTGTTCTTCGGCAGGACCCAGCCGTATTGCGCCAGATGCGCCAGTTGCTCGGCTTTCGCGGGCTTGCGCACCAGCTCGTAGAACGGCACGAGGACAGTGGGAAAGCCGTCTTCCTCACGCCGCGTATGCAAGGCCTCGCGATGCTCAGGGACGGCCTGCTTGAACGGTTCGACGAACTTTTCGACGAGATCGTCCACGCGCGGCAGCGTGCTCGACTCGAGTACGCCGGCGCCGTCGAGGTTCAGCCTGTTCTGGCCTTGCTGCGTTCCGATGAAGCACAGTGCGATCCGATGCTGGTTGGCGAAACGGCTCGCACTGACCGCAATGACCGAAAAGCAAGGCCAGCATGCCGAACCATACGTCATTGCGCCCTTCTGCAATTGCGGATCGGATGTCTCGTCGATGGCGAAGCCCGCGCGAAACAGCGCGTCGGTCAGGGTTCTGTCGGCCCGTTCGATAAACAACGGCACGCCCAGCTTCCCGGTCACCCGCTTCGCGTTTTCGATCGTTTGCGGCGATTGGTACCCGGGGTCGAGCATCCATGCGCAGACCCGCAACCGTCTTCTCGCGAGTTCGATCAGCATATAAGTGCTGTCCTTGCCCCCGCTGTAAAGGACCATCGCATCGAACTTCGAGCCTGCGTCGCGCTGCGGGACCGCGTCGAGCAGGCGGGCCGCGGCACCCAGCGCACGCTTGTTCAAGACCGGCAGCCGCCGCACGAGCGAGGCCAGCCGGTGCAGCGCACGCCGCTCTCCGTTGAGCACATCGATCATCGCGTCGAGCAGCCGTTCGCGGCCCGGCCATTCGCGGCCCGGCTGTTCGCGATCGGGCGCCGCGATGGGCTCGCGCGTTTTCGGCTCGCGCAAACCCGCGCAATGTCCGCATAGCCCCGACGCCGGGGTACTGTCTGCATGGCGGCCATTCATTACGGCTTCGTAACGCAGGGGCATGCCGCAGCGGTCGCATGCCCGAAGAACGGGGATCACTTTCACGCGATGCCTCCGATTTCGGCCGAGTTTGCCGCAACCCGTTGCGCTCGATACGCGCGGAACTGCGCGACATTCAGACGCTCGCGCCCGCATTGCAGCGGTGGAATCGCGAGTCCCGCCTCATCGAACGCGCGGTCGTAGGCGAGGAGTTGCGCCGGTTCTGCCTCACCGATGTTGCCGGGCAACCCCGGATAACGCACTCGCAATATCCCTTCGGCAAGGCACGACCACGAGACCGTGCTGCCCTGACCCACATCGTCCGCAAAATCGAACGGAAAACGCGACCGGTAGCCGAGCGCGCTCGCGTCGACGAGCCCTGCGTCGCACGGCAGGAGGTCGCCGCACCGTTGCATCCGCGCGTACGCGGCGCCACGGGCCCAGCAGTAGGGCTGACTGTCGTCGATCAGAATCGTGCCCGGTGCCACGCGCTCGGGATCGAGCACGTATGCCGTGCTGACGGCGCTGATGACGACATTCGCGCCCAGATAGCACCGGCTGTCGGGTGGTAACGTACCGCGTGTCTCGAGACGCTCGATCGATACGGCGATACCCGCGATGCCCGCAATCTCTGCCGCCAGCGACTGCAGCCGTTGCTCCTGCGCAGCGGTATCGACAAGCACGATATGTCCGGGCCGGCTGACGCGGGCCGAATGCGTGAAGAGCCTGCCCACGCCGGCGCCCACGCTGCCGACGCCTAGAATCGCCACCGTCGCATCATCAGGCGCTATTCCGGCTTGTCGTATCGCTTCGTCGTACTGACGGACGATCGAAACTGCCGTTGCCGCATGACCGGTCGTCAAAGCGATGCCGAGTGCCTGGGCACGCGCCGAAATCCGGCGCCCGTAGTTCGACAAGGCGCCCGTTAACCCGCCCAGGCAGACGTGTCGCGCACCGAGCTCGGCCGCTTTGGCCAAGCCCTGCTGCTGGAGGCATTTGCGGCTCGACGCCCGTTTGCGCGGATCGGTCATGTCCTGGGCCAGAATCGGCAAGAAGATGATGCCGATATTGATATCGCCGGCTTCGATGATTTCGCCGTAGACGGGCTGCAGGCAGCAAAGCAGATCCGTGAGACGCGCCGCATCCAGAGCGGCGGCCCATGGAAAAAGTCGCGCGACATCCGCTGCGTCGCGCGGATGGGTGATCAGGGCGACGTCCAGCGGACGCTGATTCCCGCGCGCCGTCCATTCCCGCTGCGCCGATGGTCCGAAGAACGACCGATTGCACTGCACTACGTCAATATCATCTATTTCAGACATATCCGGCCCGAAGATAAATCGCGATGAAATGAAAAATGCGGAACGGTATTGGGTCTGCAATCATTGCTCGCCGCAAAACGAGGACGAACGAATACCGTGCCACAGCGGCACTTAAATCGTTTTCTGAACGAAACAAAAAGGAAAGGCTGCGCCCCGACATTCGGGGCCGCCGTTCATCGAAACCAAACCGCAGGAGGAAATGAAAAAGGAGATCGATCGGCGCAGCAAACCCGCTCTTGCAGCCGCGCCCGTTTCTCGACCGTGGACAAGAGTCTAGGTGCGGAGCACGCGATCGTCAATACGAGGGAGATTTATCGTCCTTGAGATAACACTCTAGGCAAAACGCATAGGTAATGCAATCGGCATTTCTCAGATGAAGACGAGCTAGCCAACGTCATTGCATATCGCATTAGTCGAACGCGAGGGCAAAGGGGACGAGAGGACGTGGAAGACTTCGTGCGACTGGTGCGTCAGTTTGCCGACGAGATCAAGGACAATGCATCAACCGACTCAGCGAAGCTTGGAAGAACTGGGCGCTCGTTAAGCCCGGTCAAGCGGCGTGCCACGCCTCTTCGATGACGGTAAAGGCGAACGGGACGACGTCGTGGCCCTCGAACGAAACAGCACGCTCGTCCTCGGGATACGTATTCGGCCACGCAGAGCGAAGCATGTCGAGCACGCGCTTCTTGTGCTGCCGCGAAGCGGCAACGGACGCGATCAATTCCGACTCGATCCGGTGAAGCAGCGCCCATGTCAAGACGCCGGCCCGACGATGCCGGTTCACAACGGCCGGTGCGGCCTCTCTCACCGCCGCCTGCGCGGCAAGCATTTCTTCCATCGTTCCTCCGCTTAGCGCCCTGACGCCCGCTGAATGCGTCGGACCGAAACTTCAAATACGAAAAGCGTACACCCCGTACCGTCCTGAAAGACGGTATGGGGTGCGGTTGGCTACGGACTCTCGCGTCGCGCGTTACGCCGCTGCAAGTTCGGGCGTTTGCGTTTCGACGTTCTGCCGGATCAGGTGATCGAACGCGCCGAGCGATGCCTTCGCACCTTCACCGACTGCGATCACGATCTGCTTGAACGGGACCGTCGTCACGTCGCCGGCTGCGAACACGCCCGGCACCGACGTTGCGCCCTTCGCGTCGACCACGATCTCACCGCGCGGCGAAAGCTCGACCGTGCCCTTGAGCCATTCGGTGTTCGGCACGAGACCGATTTGGACGAACACGCTTTCCAGGTCGACGCGTTTCTCCGAGCCCGAGCGCAGGTCCTTGTACGTGATCCCGTCGACCTTGCTGCCGTCGCCGTTGATCTGAGTCGTCTGCGCCTGCGTCACGACGGTCACGTTCGGGAGGCTGCGCAGTTTGCGCTGCAAGACCTCGTCCGCACGCAGCGTATCGCCGAATTCGAGCAGCGTGACTTCGCGCACGATACCGGCCAGATCGATGGCCGCTTCGACGCCCGAGTTGCCGCCGCCCACGACTGCCACGCGCTTGCCCTTGAAGAGCGGACCGTCGCAGTGCGGACAGTAGGCCACGCCGCGGTTGCGGTATTCGCGCTCGCCCGGCACCCCGATTTCGCGCCAGCGCGCACCGGTGGCGAGCACGATCGTGCGTGCCTTGAGCACCGCACCGTTCGCGAGATGCACCTCGTTGATTGCACCGGGCACGAGACGGGCCGCGCGCTGCGCATCCATGATGTCGACTTCGTAGTGCTTAACGTGCTCTTCGAGCGCCACGGCAAACTTCGGCCCTTCCGTTTCCTGCACCGAGACGAAGTTCTCGATGGCGAGCGTATCGAGTACCTGCCCGCCGAAGCGCTCGGCCACGACGCCCGTCGCAATGCCCTTGCGGGCCGAATAAATGGCCGCAGCGGCACCTGCCGGGCCACCGCCCACGATCAGCGTGTCGAATACAGGCTTGTTTTCGAGCGCCTTCGCAGCACGAGCACCGGCATTCACGTCGAGCTTGGCCAAGATTTCCTTGACGCCGCTGCGGCCTTGGCCGAAGACTTCTCCGTTCAGGAACATCGTCGGTACCGCCATGATCTGGCGTGCTTCGACTTCGTCCTGGAACAACGCGCCGTCAATCGCGACGTGGCGGATGCGCGGGTTGACGAGCGCCATGATGTTGAGCGCCTGAACCACTTCCGGGCAGTTCTGGCACGAGAGCGAGAAATACGTCTCGAACGTATAGTCGCCGTCGAGTTCGCGGATCTGTTCGATCACTGCGTCATCGAGTTTGATCGGATGGCCGCCCGTTTGCAGCAATGCAAGCACGAGCGACGTGAATTCATGGCCGAGCGGAATACCGGCAAAGCGGATACCGGCCGGCTTGCCGGGTTCGCCGATCGAGAACGAAGGCTTGCGCGCTTCGTCGTCGCGGCGCTCGACCACGGTAATACGTGCGGACAGCGCGGCGATATCGCCGAGCAACGCGATCAGCTCTTGCGATTTCGCGCTGTCGTCCACCGACGCGACGATTTCGATCGGCCGGCTGACCTTTTCCAAATAAGACTTCAACTGGTTCTTGAGATTCGCGTCGAGCATGGCTTTTTTCGAATTCGTGCGGGAGGAAGGGCGCGCGCGCTCGGCGCGCGGCGGGGTCGGCCGACACGGCCACGCAATGGGCCGTGTGACACGTCGTGCCGCGTTTGGCCGCACGCCGCCCGGCTCGGGGCAGCGCCGGCAAAGCGGACCTTACCGAGTGGCGCCTTAGATCTTGCCGATCAGGTCGAGCGAGGGGGCGTCGCCGGGACGGGTGTCGTCGTCGAGGAG